>NZ_JACSEU010000004.1 GCF_014334335.1 Treponema sp. Marseille-Q3903 | reverse complement strand
TTATAATTCTAGTGACAGTTAGGACCAATCAATATATAAAGTTAAGAGAGAATTGTGAAGAAGTTGCAACTGAAAATCAAGCAACAATTGAAAAGAATATCAATAAATTTAATCTTCTAGAACAGATGATTGGAGGTAACGAGAAATTAAAATTTTTCTTTACTATTCCAGAACGGTGTGATGAAGGCGAAGTCATAGATACAATGATTTCAGAATCAAAAATGATTGAAAGAACTCTTGGAGTAATGCCTGAAATTTATGGACTAAGAGTTTTTGCGAATAACGAGAATGTTCCTGAACGATTTCCCATTTTTATGAAATCGGCAAGGACTAACCTCGAAGATTTAAAAAAATGGGAATATAACTATTCCGCAGATTATTTGGGCAATCTTGGGCAGTTAAAGTTTGAGTCAGTATGTACGACACGCCCAATATACAAAAGTGACCGATTGATTGGTCACCTACAGATAGCTATGAAAATGTCAGATTTTTTTCCTTTTTTATATACAAGACATAATGAGTACCAAACAGATTATGTGTTTGAGGAGAATATAGATAAGGAAACTGGGTTGAGTGATTTTGTGAGAATTACAAACTCTTATATTGACGACATTCAAGGCGATATAGATGCTAAAGTGTTGAATAAGTTTGTGACAACCTTTAATGCGTCAGACTCGGAAATAAAAAAAAAATCAGGGCATCTGGTTGTAAACTCAAAGTTGGGCGATACTTATGTGTCTTGGCGCAGAATTAAAGACATGAACATCATTGTTATGCATGCAAGTTCCTCTAGAGAAGTATTCGAAACTGTATTAAAAATTGAAGCCCTTATGTTCTCAATTATCGTAACATTGGTTTTTCTGCTTTTTATTCTTGTAAAATACATGACAAAAAAACTTATGTCGGGCGTATATTCTCTTATGGAGGGGATGAAACGTGTTAGAGAAGGAGATTTAGACGTAACAATTTCTGCAGATGTGAAAGGGGAAGTAGGGGAAGCGCAGCAGACTTTTAATTCAATGACAAAAACTCTTAATTTTCAGATTAATCTTATAAAACAGGAACAACAACTGATTGCTGATACAGAGATGAAAGCAATGCAAAATCAGATTAATGCGCACTTTCTTTACAATGTGCTTGAAACAATAAAAATGCAGGCCGTTATCGCTGACCAGGAAGACATTGTAGAAAGTGTTACAGTGCTTGGAAAATTGATGCGCTACTGTCTGAGATGGAGGATTCACATTGTCACGCTGAATCAAGAAGTAGACTACATCAGAGCCTATATATATCTTTTGAATTTGCGAAACGACTATGAAATTTCACTGGAAACGGAAATTCCTGCAGAATTGGAAAATCTCAAAATTCCTAAAATGATTCTTCAGCCAATTGTTGAAAACGCTTTTAATTATGCTATTGAGCCACTTGGGGAAAATTCTTCAATAAAAGTCTATGCTCAGCAAGATGAAAAAAATAAAGATAAGGTTTGGCTTTGTGTTCAGGATTATGGACCTGGAATAAGCCCGGAAAATATAGAAAAGATAAATTCGTATTTAAAAAATGAAACTTATGAAAGAGACTCTAAGGGGAACATTGGAATTAAGAATATACAACAGAGGCTCACGATGATGTGTGGAAAAGATTACAGAGTTCAAATTATTTCAGAGTTGGGCAAGGGCACTCTTATAAAAATACCAGTATCGCGTAGGATTTCGGAGAAAGTTGTTGGGGTATAGAAATGATAACCATTGTAATTGCAGATGATGAAAAGTTAATTCGTGCCGGATTAAAAAAAATTCTTACAGATTCGCTAGATATTTCTCTAAATATAATTGAAGCGAAAAATGGTCAGGAAGCTTTAAATTTTTGTGAAGAAAAGCATCCTGATATTTTGATTACAGATATTCGTATGCCAGTGATGGACGGTGTCGAACTTATGAAGGCCTTAAGCTTAAAAGAAACAAGACCTAAACTTATTGTTCTCAGTGGCTTTGATGATTTTTCGTATGTTAAAGCCGCAATTCAAAGTGGTGCATCTACTTATATTTTAAAACCAGTTGACAAAAAGGAACTTATAAATTCTGTAAACGCAGCAATCTCTGATTCTCGAAAAGAAGAAAAAGAGAGAAATGAGCAAACTTTGCGTTCAATTGTAGACGAAGGCAGAATTGTATCTAACAGCGGACTTATGGAACTCGCTGGTAAAAAAGAGTACTTTTGCATCTCAATTTACGGAAAAGATGGATTACCAGAATTTGAAAATACGCTTGGAATTCGGCAATTTTATGTGCTTGAAGAAAAATCGAATTTTGTATGCATAGTATTGCCAAAAGAAGATGAAAAAATTGAGTATGACAAGTTTTTGTTAGATTACTATACAATTGGGGTTAGCAATGTCGCAAAAGATTTTTCTGTTCTTCGCAATCTTCGAAAGAATTCTTTTATTGCGGCTCTGGAATGTTTTTTTGATGAAGATGGTCACATAATTGGTAAAAAGAGACGAGGTGTTTTTAAATATGATGCAAGAAACAGACCTGAGGACTTTTTTGAAGTTGACCAAGTTTATGAAAAAATGGTCGCAAAACTTGATATTGCTAGTTCTGAAGAAATTCAGGCAGCAGTAAACGAAATATTTAACATCTTTACAAAGTCTGCTGGAGCAAATTCTGAAATTCTTTATTATCTGTATAACAAGATTATTACAAATCTTTTTGTGAGATTCCCTGGGTACAGCGACACAGACATGTATCTTCACCTAAAAGGGATTATGATTGAAAGCATCTTTGAGTATAACAATCTAGCTGAATGGTCTTCTTCAATAGTCGATTACACAGTTTATCTGACGGCTTTATTGAAGCAAAATACAAAAGAAGCTTCTTATATCACAGATTCAATAGAATACATAAAAACGCATTTCACTAAGAATATAAATATGGCAATGGTTGCGAATTACGTTTCTGTAAACTATACATGGTTTAGCGAACAATTTAAGCAGCACACAGGTATAAATTTTAATGAATATTTAAAACGATTGCGTCTTGAAGAATCAAAAAGATTGCTCGAAAAAGGTTGTTATAAAGTCTACGAAGTCGCAAATCGGTCAGGGTTTGGAGATGTCAAATATTTTATGAAGATATTTAGAGAATCTACAGGAATGTCTCCAACAGAATGGAAAAATCGGCACTCAAAAAGTGATGATTAATTAAATAGATTGTCTATTATTGACTTTTGAACTAACTAAATATATTGTATTTAGTATGAATGCCAATAAAGATAATCAAACTCGTATCCTAGAAATCATTTCACAAAATAATGGTCGTATTACTACAAAAGAAATAAGCGACATGGGAATTCATCGCCAATTTTTAAAAATATTGGTTGAAAAGGGTAAATTAATCCAAACGAGCAGAGGCATATATCAAAATCCAGAAATATTGGAAGATGAACTTTTTAATTTGCAGTCTTTGTATTCAAAAGGGATTTTTTCATTGGAAACATCTTTGTTTCTTTTTAATTTGTTGGAAAGAACTCCTTTTGAATGGACTATGACTTTTAAAGGCAATTATCATTCTAAAAAATTAGAAAATTTAGGCATAAGAATAAAACTGTGTAAACCAGAGTTATTTGATTTAGGAATAACAGAAGTGCTTACTAATGGGAATCATAGAGTTAAATCGTATTGTCCCGAGAGAACTTTGTGTGAAATTCTTAGAACGCGAGAAAAGACCGATATTCAGATTATTACATTTGCATTCAAAGAATATATAAAAAAAGATTCAAAAAATCTTACACTTTTGATGAATTATTCAAAAATATTTAAAGTAGAAAATAAGGTTAGAGCATATTTGGAGGTCCTTTTATGATTACAAAGAATCCAATGCAGCTAAAGGCCATAATAAAAAATAGAGCTAAAGAATTAAATATTACGCCACAGGCGGCTTTACAAACCTATTGTCTTGAAAGATTCTTAGAAAGGATTTCGGTATCGGATAAAGCGGATTGTTTTATTATAAAAGGTGGATTTTTAATTTCTTCGTTGATTGGCATAGAAAATCGCTCCACAATGGATATTGATACTACTTTTAAGGGTCTTGAGGTGACTGATGAAAATTTGGAAAAAATATTCAGAGATATTTGTAAAATTCATGTTGAAGATCAATTAGATTTTATTTTTGATAGAGTCGAAGAAATAAAAGAGGCAGATGAGTATCCGGGAATAAGAGTTCACCTTTATGCTGTATATGAGACCTTAAAAATACCATTGACTGTTGATGTTACCACAGGGGATTCAATAGTTCCTCAAGAAATTTGTTACAGTTATCATTGTGTATACGACGATAAGGTCATCAATATAAAGGCATATCCTTTGGAAAATGTCTTGGCCGAAAAAATAGAGACAATAATTTCTCGAGGCGTTGCCAATACACGAACTCGAGATTTTTATGACATCTATATTCTTTACAAACTTAAAAATTTGTCGATCAATTGGGCAATATTAAAGGAAGCGCTGTCATCGACTGCAAAAAGAAGAAGATCTACAAGTATTTTAAAAAACTATTCACAGGTCATTGATTCTTTAAGGGAGGATGTTGTTCAACATAATTATTGGAAAAACTATTCTCGTAAAAAGCAATTTGTTAAAGATATAAGTTTTGATGATACATTAACAGTTCTTGAAATATATTTAGAAAAAATTTTAAAAGTGTAAAAATAGAGTAAAAATCCTCGTTACCGAAAAAAAATAACCTTTTTGAAAAACAGTCAACTTACGCTCTAAAAAATTTGGACATATACTTTCCTTGTAACAAAGAAACTTTCACTAGTTACATAGGAGGTGTGATAGAAATTACTTCCTTGTAATTTCTATCATGAACGTTTACTTAGCGCGTTGCGCTTCGTAAACTTTGATGCAACGCCTCCTGCGCTGCCGCTAACGCGGTGTTTTTATAGGAGTGTATTATGAAAAAAACAAAATTGGTTGTTTTGGGAATGATAATGGCTCTTGCGGTAACTTCGCTTACTGCGGCTCCATGGTCAAAAAAAAGCACGAAAAAAGGATCTAAAGGAACACAGTCGGGAACTGCAAAGTCCGCAGGATGGACGTTAAACAAAGATACGCCGGTAAAGTTTGACTGGTATATCAACTTCAGCTGGTTTGCACGCCATTGGGGAGACTCAAAGGTTTCAAAATACATCACGGAAAAAACAGGTGTAGATATAAACTTTATAGTTCCGGCAGGAAACGAAGCAGAAAAGTTGAACGCGATGATAGCAGGAGACGCGTTGCCTGACCTCATCACACTAGGCTGGTGGGAAGGGCAGGTTCCAATGATGATAG
>NZ_JACSEU010000003.1 GCF_014334335.1 Treponema sp. Marseille-Q3903 | reverse complement strand
AGCAAGTCAGAAACTTTATTCTGTACTACAACAACTTCAGGCTTAAGAAAGATTTAGGGGATCTCTCCCCTGCTAGGTTTCTTGAAAAATTCCCTTTGGGGAAAGAATAAGGGTTGACCTAAACAACGATTTTTAGGATTATTTTGAATAGCAAATTCGTCACCTAATATGGGTTCATGTCAGAACGTGCTACCAGATCCCAAAACCTCAAACTATTAGACATTTTCCTATAATTTCATTATGGTTATAGATAAGTTAATAAAGATTCTATTTACAAATTGTAAAAACATTTGGAGATGTTCTATGAAAAAGTATTTTAAATCAATTGTTGCATTTGCCTTTGTTGGGGCGTTTTTTATAGTGCCGGGTTTTGCTCGTGGAAAAGCTGATAATCCGAATTCTGGCGTGCGTATAATTCAAGTTGCGCACACTCCTACAAACGTCCCTTATGGATACCTTGACGAAAACGGTAACTCCGTCGGATTTGAAGTTGATGTTCTCAAAGCTGTTGATGAGCTTCTTCCTCAGTATGAATTTAAGTTTAATGCAGTTGCAGATGATGAACTTTTGATTGGTATTGAGATGGGAAAATATCAGGTGGGAACAAAAGGTGCGTGGCTTACAAAAGAACGTCAGAAAAAATTTGCAATTCCGTCTGAACCGATTGCCGCAAGCATCATCGGGCTCGCTTTTCGCACAACTGACGCTGATAAAATTAAAGATATCGACAGTTTTGCAAAATATTCAGGAAAACTTATTCCAATCTCTCCGCTGAGCGCTCAATATTCTGTGATTGATCAATACAATAAAGAACATTCGGGCAAACCTCAAATAAAACTTGTGCCGTCAGATGTTTTTGATATTGCAGATTCATATCTTTGGGTTTTGGAAGGGCGATACGATGGATATTTAGTTCTTAAACTTTCTTTTGAAAAAAATGTATTGAAAGAAAAAGGCCCTTATCATAAATTCGCAGATAAATTGTCTTATATTCCATACAAGGGAATCCCTACATGGCCGCTTTTCAATAAAAATGAAACCAAACTTGTTGCAGATTATGATGCCGCAGTGAAAATTTTGCAGCAGAACGGGACAATAGACAAGCTTTCGCAAAAATATTTTGGCGAAAATGTTTTTGACTTTGTGACAAAATGATTGTGACAGAATGACAAGACCTTTTGACGTAACTAAAATTTTTACTTCACTAAAATCGATTTTCCCTTATCTTGGGATAACTTTTTGTGTTGTTTTGGGGACGGTTATTTTCGGGACGTTGCTGTCTGTTCTAGTTGTTCGTCAAAAGTTTTGCTCAAAAAAAATATGGCGCAGATTTGCCGATTCGTATATTCACATTCTGCGCTGTACCCCTTCTCTTATCTTGCTTTTCATCGTATTTTACGGCATCCCAAAATTTGTTTTTGTCTTGTTCGGAATAAACATAAACTTTTTCCCAAGAATCATATTTGTCATCATCGCACTCTCCCTTTTATATTCTGCGCAGATGGCAGAGATAATCCGTTCGGCTCTATTGGCTGTCGGAAGAGAGCAATATGAAGCCGGTTTATGCGTCGGTCTTTCTCGCTGGCAATCTATGTTCAGAATCATTGTGCCTCAGGCATTTGTTATTGTCATTCCAAATCTCGGAAACTCTCTGATTGCACTTTTAAAAGAAGGAAGCCTTGCGTATACAATCGGATTAATCGATGTTATGGGGGCTGGAAATCTCATAATTTCACGAAATTACGGCGGATATGCGCTCGAAACTTACATTGCTTTGGCAATCATCTACTGGTCGCTGACTTTGCTGATCGAAAATCTGTTCAAGTTGCTCGAAAAACACTATTCAAAGGGGCATTCTCATGTCTAATGCACCGCTTTTGAATACTGATTTTATGATAAAGACTTTTTTTGCCTCTGTAAAAGCAATCCCCGTGACGCTCGAAATCACTTTGTTGTCGATAATTCTTGCTGTGGTGCCTTCTTATGCAATCGCTATGAGCAGAATCAGAAAACGTCCGCTTCACTCTATCGGCACTGTTTACGTTTCTTTTATGAGAGGAACTCCAATCCTTTTGCAGATTCTAATCGTTTACAGCATTTTGCCGGGTTTGCTCAATTCTCTTGTAAAAAAGTTTGTACATTCTGCAAATATTTTCGATATGAATCCGATTGTCTATGCGATTGTCGTTTTTACTCTGAACACAATTGCCTCTCTAAGCGAAGTGTTCCGCTCTGCAATGGGAACTGTTGACAGAGGTCAATATGAAGCCGCATTGAGTGCAGGACTTTCTCATACGCAGGCGTATGTCAGAATCGTGATTCCGCAAGCTCTTGTTTCCGCACTTCCAAATATCTGCAATCTTGCTGTAAACTTGATTAAAAATACTTCCCTCGCCTTTTTGATGACAGTCAAAGACATCACAGCCGTTGCAAAAATTCAGGCATCTTATGGATTTGATTATATTGAAGCATATTTAGATATTTTTGCAATTTACATAATTGTGTGTAGCGTCGTACAAGTTTTGTTCAAAATTGTAGAAAAAAAATTAAGGCATCGCGGATTTTGAGGAGTAACAAAATGCTAAAAGTAGAGGACGTTCATAAATCGTTTGGCAAACTCAAAGTGCTCAATGGCGTAAGTCTTACAGTCAAAAAAGGAGATGTTGTCGTGATAATCGGGCCTTCCGGTTCAGGAAAAACAACGTTGCTCCGCTGTATAGATTTTCTTGAAACTGCCGACAGCGGAAATCTCGAATTCGACGATATCAAAACGCCATTAAAACACGCTTCAAAAAAAATGATTTCTGCAATCAGAAAAAAAACATCATTTGTGTTTCAAAATTATAATCTTTTTAAAAATAAAACTGCATTGCAAAATGTTATGGAAGGGCTTGTTGTCGCCCGAAAAGTTCCAAAAAAGGAAGCAGAAATCCTGGCAAAAGATGCTTTGAATAAAGTCGGTTTATCAGATAAATACGACGCCTACCCTATCAGCATGTCAGGTGGTCAGCAGCAGCGCGTTGGAATTGCACGTGCGACAGCAGTAAATCCCGATGTAATTTTGTTTGATGAACCGACTTCTGCGCTTGACCCGGAACTCATAGACGACGTTTTGGACATAATGAAAAAACTTGCGGAAGAAGGCACAACAATGTTGATTGTCACACACGAGATGACATTTGCCGAAGAAGTTGCGGACCTCGTAATATTTCTTGACGGCGGCACAATTGTTGAGCAAGGACCCCCTGAACAGATTTTTCACAATCCAAAGGAAGAGAGAACAAAACAATTTTTGCGCAGGACAATGCGTTGAACAATGCGTTGACAGGAGAAAATCTCAATGTCCGAATGGTTTGAAAACGAAGAATTTTGGATTCAATTTGCGCCGATAATGTTTGACGATGCTCGTTGGGCAGAAGCGCCGACAGTTGCTGAATATGTAAAAAATATCAGCCATGCACGGACTGTCTTGGATGCCGGCTGCGGAATTGGGCGTATTGCTGTAGAACTTGCAGGACTTGGACTCGATGTGACCGGCGTTGATATAATTCAAAGCGAGCTGGACGCTGCAGCGGAGAGTGCCGAAGCGGAAGGAGTTCCTTTAAAACTCATAAAGGCCGATTTAATATCGTTTTCAGAATCAGAGAAATACGACTGTGTCATAAATCTCTACACCTCATTTGGCTATTGCGATACCGAAGAAGAAGATATGCGGATTCTGTTAAATATGGCGAATGCCGTGAAAAAAGGCGGAACTTTTATAATGGAATGCACAAGCCGCGAAACCGCAATATTGTATTTTACAAAAGGAGAAGAGTTTGAACGAGCCGGTTATAAAGTTGTCACAGATTTTGATGTAGTCGGAGCTTGGGAAGGCTTGCGCTCTCATTGGGCGCTCTACCCTCCGGACGTCGACTTGCTTAAAGATTCTGATGTAAAACCGTTAGTTGACCATTGCTTTGTTCAGAGACTCTATCCTGCTGCATTTCTCCGCGACAAGCTGAAGGAATTCGGACTTAAACAAGTTGACGTGTACGGAGACTTTGATAAATCTCCATACGATCAGCATGCTAGAACAATGGTCATAATTGGAAAAAAATAAATTTTACGATTCAAACAACGGCGTTGAAAGGTAGCGATCGCCGGTGTCAGGCAATAAAACTACAATGTTTTTTCCTGCATTTTCAGGGCGCTTTGCAATTTGAATTGCAGCCCAAACAGCGGCTCCGCTCGAAATTCCAACGAGTATGCCTTCTCTTCTGCAAACTTCTCTTCCGAATGTAAAAGCATCTTCGTTTTGGACAGCTATAACTTCATCGTAAACTTTAGTGTCGAGGACGTCCGGAATAAAACCCGCCCCAATACCTTGGATTTTGTGAGGACCTGCAATTCCTTTTGAAAGAACTGCAGAATCGGCCGGTTCAACAGCGATAATTTTTACATTTTTATTTTTTGACTTCAGATAGTGACCTGTTCCTGTAATTGTGCCTCCGGTGCCGACCCCAGAAACAAAAAAATCGACTTTTCCGTCTGTATCTTCGTAGATTTCAGGACCTGTAGTCTCTTCGTGTGCCTTTGGATTTGAAGGATTTACAAACTGACCGGGTATAAAACTGTTTGGAATTGTCTTTTCAAGCTCTTCAGCCTTCTCAATTGCGCCTTTCATGCCCTTACTGCCCTCCGTGAGAACTAGTTCAGCACCGTAAGCTTTCATCAACTGGCGGCGTTCCACAGACATAGTTTCGGGCATGACGATGATGATTTTATATCCGCGTGAAGCTGCAACCGATGCAAGCCCGATTCCTGTGTTTCCCGACGTAGGTTCAATAATTGTTGTGCCGGATTTCAGTTTTCCGGAAGCTTCTGCGTCATCGAGCATTTTTTTTGCAATACGATCTTTTACAGACCCTGCCGGATTAAAATATTCAAGCTTAGCGAGAATTTTTGCTTTAAGTCCAAAAACCTTTTCAATGTTCGACAGTTCAAGGAGCGGTGTGTGGCCAACGAGCTGATCAGCAGACGTATAAATTTTTGACATATAAAACCTCCGTCGTTTCTAAATATATCTTATTTGTAATAAACGCAATCTTTCAAAAATATTGTTATATTTTCGCACCTTTTCCTACTTTGTCAATAGCATATATTTTTATTTGTTGTAAAACTAAGGTTTTCAAAAAATCATACTATTTTTCGAGGGTATGGACTTCGCATGATTCCCGTAAACATGGAAAATCCAAAGGCATTGCTGACAGTTGATGGAGTTCCTCTAATCGAACGCCAAATCTCTCAGTTACACGAAGCCGGCATTGAGGAAATCTTCATAATAACAGGCTTTCAAAAAGAAAAATTTGAATATCTTATAGATAAATACAATGTAAAACTTGTATACAATAAAGATTATGCGTCAAAAAATAATCTGCATTCGCTAAATTGCGTCCGCGAAAAAATTGGAAATTCATATATCATTCCGTGCGACCTTTGGTGCAGTAAAAATCCGTATTCAAGCATAGAACTTTATTCGTGGTATATGCTAAATGAATTAATCGATGAAAATAGCATAGTTCGTGTAAATCGGCAGTTGGAAATAAACATCATAAAGAAAAAACAAAATGGGAATTCGATGGTTGGAATCTCATTTATCGCATAAAAAGATGCGGCAATCCTAAAGCAGAACATCAAAACTTTGTGTGAAAATCAAAAAAACGATTGTGAATTTTGGGAAAAAGCTCTTTTCGGGTTCGATAACATCACAGTTTATGCAAATGTCGTTCGCTCATCTTCAGTCGTTGAAATCAATTCATACGAGCAGCTGCGTGAATTGGATAGCGATTCAAAGGCACTGGAAGCTGAATCTATAAATGTAATCTGCGATGTTTTTAAATGCAAAAATGAAGATATTCACGATATCAAAACTTTAAAAAAAGGAATGACAAACCGCTCTTTTGTTTTTTCAGTGAAGAACGAAAAATACATAATGCGCATTCCTGGAGAGGGTACGGACAAACTTATAAATCGTTCCCAAGAAGCAGATGTTTACAATTCAATCAAAGGGCTTGGGATATGCGATGAGCTTTTTTACATCAACCCAAACAACGGATTTAAAATAACACGTTATATAAATAATGCCAGAGTTTGCGATCCCTACAATAAAGACGATTTGAAAAAATGCATGGCAAAACTTCGCAATTTCCATAAATTAAAACTAAAAGTCAATCATAAATTTGATATTTTTGGGCAAATTGATTTTTATGAAAAATTATGGAACGGGAGACCTTCAGTTTTCAAAGATTATGAGCAGACGAAAAAAAATGTTTTTTCTCTTATCCCGTTTATCAATCAGCATAAGGCGGAAGAGGTTTTGACACATATCGATGCAGTTCCCGACAACTTTTTGTTTTCGACGGAGCGCGACGGTATAGAAAACGGCGGCACAGAAAACATTCAGCTTATAGACTGGGAATATGCAGGAATGCAGGATCCTTACGTTGATATCGCTATGTTTTGCATTTATCCACTTTATGATGACAGAAAGTATATCGATTTTTTAATAGATTCATATTTTGAGGGAAAATGTACTCCCGAAAACAGGATCAAAATATATTGCTACATTGCATCTTGCGGACTTTTGTGGAGCAATTGGTGCGAATTTAAAAATCAGCTTGGGGTAGAATTCGGAGAATATTTTTTAATGCAGTACCGCTATGCGAAAGAATATTACAAAATTGCAAAAGAAGAGATGAAAAATATGGGACTTGAACAATGAATACTGTAAAAAGAGCAATCATTATGGCTGCAGGAATCGGTAAAAGAATGCAGCCTGTGACATTTGATATTCCAAAACCGCTTATAAAAGTAAATGGCAAAAGAATGATAGATTCTGTGATAGATGCTTTGCATAAAAACAGCATTTTTGAGATATACGTAGTTGTCGGATACCTAAAAGAACAGTTTTATCAGTGGGCAAAAGAATTGCAGGGAGTGACACTCATCGAAAACCATTTGTATGACAAATGCAACAATATCTCGTCCCTTTACGCTGCAAAAGAATATCTTGACGATGTGATTATCCTTGATGGAGACCAAATCATCTATAATCACAAAATACTTGGAAGAGAGTTTGAATTGTCCGGGTACAACGCAGTTTGGACAGACAACAAGACAGACGAATGGGTTATGTCTGTAAATGAAAAAGGTATAGTGACAGCATGCAGCAGAACCGGCGCAGATAGAGGATGGCAGCTTTTCAGCGTTTCTCGATGGTCAAAAGAAGATGGAAATAAGCTGAGAAAATATCTTGAATTGGAATTTGAACAAAAAAAAAATCATCAGATATATTGGGATGATGTAGCGATGTTTTGTCATTTTGAAGATTTCGAACTTGGCATTTATCCGATGAAAAAGGAAGATATCATCGAGATTGACAGCTTTAGTGAATTGGTAAATATCGACAAAAGTTATTTAGATTATAAAAGTGTTGGAGGAAAAAAATGAAAGATACTGAGAGGACATTAAAACCTCGAAAAAGAGTGATAGACCCGGCTACGACAATAATTCCATTTGCAATTATTCTTACTTTGTGCCTTTTTTTTGTAATTAAGCCTGAGCGCTCTACAATAGTGATCGGCGCAATCCGTGGTTTTCTCGGAAACCAGTGTGGGCTTTACTATTTGGTTGCAGGGCTTGGAATTCTGCTGCTTTCTTTTTATATAGCATTTTCCGATATTGGAAAAATAAAACTCGGCGGCAAAGACGAAAAACCAAAGTACAACTTTTTTGAGTGGGGTGCGATGATTTTTACATGCGGGCTTGCGGCAGATATTCTTTTTTATTCTTGTTGCGAGTGGATTTATTATGCACAGGAACAGCATGTAGGAGAGCTTGGCGATATTCAGACATGGGCACCTACAATGCCGATTTTTCACTGGGGTCCGATTCCATGGAGTTTTTATGCAGTCCTTGCAGCAGCGTTCGGGTTTATGCTTCACGTAAGAGGAGTCACAAAACAAAAATATTCGGAAGCTTGTAGACCTTTGCTCGGCGACAAAACAGACAGATTACCCGGAAAAATCATAGACGTCCTTGCAGTGATTGCTCTGATTGCCGGTACAGCGACTACATTCAGCGTCGCTACTCCTTTGCTCTCTGCTTCCATCACGACATTGATTGGGGTTCCCGACACGAAATATCTTACAATCGCAATTCTTTTGATAATCTGCCTTGTCTACACGATTACAGTTGTTACAGGGATGAAAGGCGTAAGCTATCTTGCGAATATATGTATGTATATTTTTGGAGCGCTTTTGCTATATGTTTTGATTTTCGGCGGAAAAGCAAGATACAGCCTTGAAACAGGATTTTCAGCGATAGGAAATGCAATCCAAAACTTTTTCGGGTTAAGCACATATACAGATCCTCTTCGCAAAAATAGTTTCGCGCAAAACTGGACAATTTTCTATTGGGCGTACTGGCTTGTATGGTGCGTTGCGTCTCCATTTTTTATGGGTTCAATTTCTCGCGGTCGCACAGTCAAACAAGTGATATTCGGAGCATACGCATTTGGCATGAGTGCAACATTGATTTCTTTTATAATTCTCGGCAACTATGGGTTGGGAAAGCAGATGATGGGCGAAGCCGATTTTATCTCAATCTATAACACGACAGGAAATCTTTACAAAACTGTCATCAGCATCATAAAGACAATCCCATGTCACCAGATTGTGCTAGTTCTTCTTGTCTTTTCGATGATAGCATTCTATGCGACTTCTTTTGATTCAATTACGCTAGTTGCTTCACAGTATTCTTACAAACAAATTAAAAATGATGAGCCCGCATCGACAAGAATTAAATTGTTTTGGGCAATCCTTTTGATAATGCTGCCGATTGCCTTGATATTTAATGAAAGCAGCATGGCTAATTTGCAATCAGTTTCTATAATTGCGGCGTTCCCTATCGGGATTGTAATCATCATGATTATCATAAGTTTTATCAAAGATGCAAAAAAATATATAGAATATCGATAAAATAAAAATCCGGCAACTTCCTAAGTCAAACTCGGAATATTGCCGGAATTGTTTTATTTTTCCAAAGAGTTTTCATCCAATAAAAAATCAAAAACTCCCATTACGAAAATGCCTTCTTCCGTGTAATAAGGATTCAGACAATTTTTTTCGATGATTATTTTCTTAAATGAATCTTTAATATTCAAAAACGGTCTTTCCTCTTGAATCATTTTTTGTCTGTCAGGGATGTCAAATGCAGACTGTATGTAATATCTTTTATAGCCTTTGTTGACAACAAAATCGATTTCGTAACTAACTCTTGAATTTGTTCCTTCATTATTTTTTTCACTGATTTGAACCACACCAACATCAACATTATATCCGCGCCTTAAAAGTTCATTGTAGATAATATTTTCCATCGTATGAGTTTCTTCCAGCTGTCTGAAATTAAGCCTTGCATTTCGTAACCCGATATCCGAAAAATAATATTTTAGAGGTGTCTCAATGTATCTTTTTCCTTTTATATCATATCGGAAACTTGCATTGATTAAAAAAGAATCGGATAAATACTCCAGATACTTTTTTATTGTTTCCTGACTGATCTTTGATTTCTTTACACTTAAAAAAGTGTCGGCAAGTTTTTTTGGATTTGTAAGAGAACCGATTGAAGAAGAAAGGATATTTATCAGTTCCTCCAATTCTTCAGCATTGCGGATTTTATTTCGTTCAATGATATCTGCAAGATAAGTTTCCGCAAAAACGGTTTTTAGATATTGAGATTTTTGTTCTGGCGATTCTAAAAGAACTACAGGCGGAAGTCCTCCATAAAGTGAAAATTCTTTCCACCCATTTTCTACAGTTCCTTTGTAAATGCTCATGAATTCATAAAAACAAAGAGGATTTATATGAACTTCATCTCCCCTTCCCCTGAATTCGGTAATAATATCAGTAGAAAGAAATTTTGCATTGCTACAGGTTACATAAGTATCTACATTTTTTATATGGAGAAATCGATTTAAAACATCTTCAAATTCTTCAAGAAGCTGAACTTCATCGAGCAGGATATAATATTGTTTTTCATCTTTGATTTTTTCTTTTACAAAATCGTACGCCGCCTGAGCTTTTCTATACTTTTTAAAAGCAAAATCATCGAACTGGATTTCAATAATATGATCTAGTTCTATTCCGCTCTTGAGTAAATAGTCCTTAAAAATTGTAAACAAAAGATATGATTTCCCACAACGGCGCAACCCTGTAATTACTTTTACCATGCCATTATTTCTGCGGGAAATCAATTTCTTCAGATAATAATCACGCTCGATTTCCATTTCTATTTGATATTATTGCACATTTTTACAAATATATCAAATAGCTTTAATCGCTATCTTTTGTATCTTCAGCACCTCAAACTCGGGATATTGCCGGAATTGTGTTTTGATTATTTTTCTATCTTATAGAATCCGGCGCTCTGCCCTTTTACCGAAATCTCGTTGCCGTTTTGAGTGACTTTGTCTCCGAATGCATAAACCGGTTCCCCTATTCGTGCCTTGCATTTAAAGTCAACTTCTTCTTTAGACGGATTGATTATTACAAGTATTCGTTCATCGCCAATTCCTCGCAGGTAAACAAGAGGATATTTTTGACCACCTGTATACAAAAATTCTATTCTTGAAGTGTTTTGTAATCCCGGATTGTTTTGCCTTATTCCAATCAGTTTTTTTACTTCGTTGTATAAAGAGTCTGCATTTTCCATCTGATTTTTTGCAGTCGGACGGTCTTTGCTTTCATCCATCTTTATATAAAGCTTATCTGCATCGGCTGTGCTGAATCCGGCGTTTATTTCATCATTCCACTGCATTGGAGAGCGCGAGCCTGTCCTATTATAGCCACCTTCAACTGATGTCAGACCTTCTACGTATCTCATGCCGATTTCGTCTCCATAATAAATAAAAGGAGCTCCCGGCAGTGAAAGCAAGAACGCGAATGCAATCTTCAGCTCATCGCCATGCAATGCCCGCGCCAGCCTGTCCATATCGTGGTTCCCTGATGGGACGCATATAAGCCCTTTGCCATTTGTCTTGTTGTAATTTTCAAGATATTTTTTTATAAATTCTTCGGAATCTCCGCGACCTCGTGAACTGAAAAAAGGTTCTTTGCAACGGAAAAGGTCGTTATAGTGAGATGGTCCAAAGTGAAGCAAAAAGTCCATGTGAAAGCCGCCGGCAAGTGATTTTTCCGGTTCTCCCCATTCAGAAATCAAGCGTGCATCAGGGAATTCCTTGTCTAAAAATGAACGCACATTTTGCCAAAGAGCAATCGTGCCTTTTTGTTCCGGATCGTGTTTTACAAGAGACCCTGCCATATCAACTCTAAATCCATCGCAGCCCATATTCAGCCAGAACCGCATTACATTTTTCATTTCATTTAGAGTTGCCTGCGGACCTGCCGCATCAGTTCTCTGCTGCCAAGGTTTGTCAATTTCGTAAAATCCATAGTTGAGCGCCGGCTGATGAGAGAAAAAGTTTACAGCACAAACTCCATCGCGTTCGGAAAATCCTTTGATATTTGCTATCCCTGCAGGTTCTTCCCAAACGGAGTTTGTCCAAACGTATCTATCTGTGTATTCATTGTGAGAAGCTTTCATCGACTCTTGAAACCAAGGGTGCTGTGCAGATGTGTGACCGGGAACTAAATCAAGTAAAACGTGCATTCCTCGCGAATGAGCCTGTTCAAAAAGTCGTTTTAAGTCATCATTTGTACCGTAACGCGGTGCAACTTTATAATAATCGGAGATATCATAGCCTGCATCAGCAAAAGGAGACTCAAAACAGGGATTTAGCCAAATTGCATTGCAGCCAAGATTTTTGATGTAATCAAGTTTTCCGATTATTCCATTAAAATCGCCGATTCCGTCTCCGTTTGAATCGCAAAACGACTGTGGATAAATCTCATAAAATATTGCTTTGTTCAACCAATCCATATAAAACCTCTGTTATATTTTTGCCAACTATCGGTGACAATCTATTTATACACAATTGTACATTATTTTATCACATTCGCAATACACAAAAACATAATTTTGTGATATTTTAATAATAAGATTAAAAACTCTAAAATAAATTCCAGGAGAAAAACATGAAAATCGCATTTTATGATACGCATTCTTATGATAAGGATGCTTTTACAAAGTCAAATCAAGAATTTAATTTCAAAATTACTTTCTTTGATTTCAAACTCAACGAAAACACTGTGGCAACATCAAGAGGATACGATATCGTTTGTATATTCGTCAATGACGTTGCAGACAAAGAAGTTATAGACCATCTTAAAGAAAACGGCGTGAAGATGATTGCCCTCCGATGTGCAGGTTTCAACAACGTTGACCTTGCCGAAGCAAAAGCTGCAGGAATTAAAGTTGCCCGCGTCCCTGCATATTCTCCGCATGCAGTTGCAGAACATGGACTTTCTCTTTTGCTGGCGTTAACTCGTCATATTCCGCAGGCATATCTTCGTACAAAAACCCAAAACTTTAATATTGAAGGATTGACGGGACGAGACCTTTATGGGCTGACAGCAGGTATTCTTGGAACTGGAAAAATCGGGCGCACGATGGGAGATGTCCTTTCCGGCATAGGAATGAAGTTGATAGCATATGATCCGTTCCCAAATGAACAGTGGGCAAAAGAAAAAAACGTTGAATATGTATCTATCGAAGAAATTTTCAAGCGAAGTGATGTTTTGAGCCTTCACTGCCCTCTTACAGAAGAGACAAAACACATTGTAAATCATGACAATATGAAGCTCATGAAGAGCGACGCCGTGATAATCAATACCGGACGAGGCGCTTTGATTGATTCAAAGGCTCTCGTGCATGCTCTCAAACACCACACAATCGGCGGTGCTGCGATGGACGTTTACGAAGAGGAAAGCAAATATTTCTTCAGCGACTGGTCAACAAACGTTCTCACAGACGATGTCCTTGCACGTCTTTTGACATTCCCAAATGTGATTATAACAGGTCACCAAGCATTCCTCACGACGAATGCACTTGGAAACATCGCCGATACAACATTGCAGAATATCAAAGATTTTACAGAAGGAAAGGACCTTGTAAATAAAGTCGAATAAGTTGAATAAATAGCTCGAATCAGTCAAACGGATAATCTTCTCATGTTATCTGTTTGACTAACTGTTCGACAACCCGTTTGTGTTTTTTTAAGTTGTCTTGTTAAATTATCTTATATAAAAAACGCTTTAGATTTTTGTTTTTACGTAAGCTGCCCAAACTTGGTCAGATTTTGCAATATGTTCCAAAATCCATCTTGAAATGTAATTATAGAATTCAAGAAAGTCTTTTTTTGTCCCTGAAGAGAGTTTTGTTATCTGATTGCGAATTTCTTTTACAAAGCCGTCGTGTTGTGCCTTGTGATTTTCAGAACCTGCATATCCGTAACGTTTCATAAAATTTTCTTCTGCAGTAAAGTGATATTCAGTGTAATCTGAAAGTTTTTTGATTACTTTTGGCATCAAAATTTTATAATTTTGGTCATCTCTTGTTGCAATATCGTAAAGTTCATTTGCAATAAGTATAAGCTTTTTATGCTGAAGATCAATTTCTTGAATCCCTAACAGATAGGAATCGTCCCAATCAATTTTTTTTATCAAAGTATCATTCATAAAATCCTCGGTTTGAAAACAGTTTAAATTGTAGTATTTCCCGATAAAAGCAGAAATTGTTTTAACTTACTTTTGTTATTATAATGATTATGCTGGCTTTGAAAACCCGATTTGCATAATTTTACTTTAAAAAAGCCATTTTTATCGATTTTTTTCAAAGTTATCTTTAAAAGGGGCTAGTTCATCAATAAACTTTCTTATGTCCATAATGTTTTCCGGCTGCCCAATGAAAAAGCCTTGTGCTCTTCCGCATCCTGATTTTCTTATGAAGTCGAATTGTTCTTTTGTTTCAACGCCTTCTATCAGAGTGTTTATTTTAAGTTTGTTTGCGAGTTGGATTATGCAGTCTATGAGGATAGCATTTTCCCTCTCAGGATCAAAATCTTTAAGAAATTTCATATCTAGCTTTATGAGGTCAAAATTAAACTCATGCAATACGTTTAGAGAAGAATAGCCGCTTCCAAAGTCATCAAGCCAAAGTTTGAACCCTGCCCTTTTGAGCTTTTCAAGCTGCTCTTTCAGTACATTTTCATCGTTTGAAATGGCGCTCTCTGTGATTTCAATTATTATAAGGTCTCTGTCAACACCATATTTATCAGTTATTGCGGTGATCTCTTTTACAACATTTGTTGTATCAAAATCGTCTCTCGAAATATTTACCGAAACAGGAAGCACAGTTAGACCTTTTTCTTTTCGCTCTTTTATTTTACGGCAAACCTGTTCAACCATATAGAAATCAAGTTTTGAAATAAGATGGTATTTTTCAAGAATCGGAACAAACTTGCTTGGAAGAAGAAGTCCCAGTTTCGGATCTTCCCATCTTGCAAGTCCTTCAAAGTCGCAAATCTGGTTTGTCATAGTGCGAAGAACAGGTTGATAGTACAATTTTATCCAGTGCTCTTTTATTGCAGTGTCCAGATTCTCGAGAATATACTGCTCATGATGATATGATTCAAGCAGGCTGGAATCAAAAAAAGTTATTGCCTTATTGAAATGCTCTTTAATGCTCTGACATGCAAGACGGGCATAGTCGCAGGCGATTATGTAATCAGTTCCGCCGTTTAAGAGATATACTCCTGCTTTTAACTTTATTCTGTTTATCCCTGTCTCCGACTGAAATGCGTCTATGGCACTCTTTATATGTGTTTCTACATTTTCTTCCGAATCAATTACAACAAAGTGGTCTTCTGCGAATCTGCAAACAAGATTTATAGGAAAATGTTTTTTTAAGATTTCCCCTGCTTTTTTTATCAGAAGGTCTCCTGCCGAATATCCGAAAATCGAGTTATAATTTTTCATTCCAAGTATGTCAAAATAGATAAAAGCGGCATTTTTGTTATTTTTGTGGATTGAGTCTACAAATTGAGAAACTTTCTGCCTAAAATATGTCATGTTCGGCAGAGATGTCAAAGAGTCAAAATATACGGAATTCCATTTGTCCATCTGAATGGAATAAGCTTTTCGGTTATCCCAAAAAGTTTCGGTCACAGTTATAATTATTTCGTGTTTTGTATTTGGTTCTTCAATTACGTGAATTTCTCCATCTGAAAATTTTGAAAAAACTCTCAAGTACGATTTTGGCTTTAGAGCATAGAAAAATTCCGAAAAAGTTACGCCGACTTCAAAACGGCACAAAGGCGTTATCATCTTTTCCGCCGCATTGTTGTAAAACATGAGTTCTTCAGTATCTGCATCTACAATAGCAATTGCCGTCGAAGATGCGTCAAGAAAATTTTTTAGTTGGACTTCTGCAGTGGAAACGGAAAAAAGATTTTCGTGGCTCGCTTTTGTTATGTCAGAAAACGAAACAACCGCAAATATCTCTCCATCTTCTTTATGATGGTATCCTACTGCATGGATGAGTGAATATTCTTTTTCTCCTCTGAGTTTTGCTCTGTATATGACGTTGTAAGGAGTTTTTTTTCGTGAGAAGTTCCTTGCAGCAACTGAAATTCTAAAAACATCATCAGGATGTAAATTCTCGTAGAGATTTCCTTCTTTCCTGGCAATCAACTGTTCTTTAGTTGTGCCGGGAGTTTCAAATTGCATAAAACCGTCTGATACACAGACAATTTTCATCCTATCATTTATAGTTCTGTAAACAATAATTGGAATTGGAGAGTTTCCAATTACTTCTGCTAATGCTTTATAATCCACTTTTGTCCATCTTTCCAGTCTTAATTGGATTTTAAAGGTTTCAGACAGGCGTAAATACGAGAGTCTGTGTCACTTTTTATGTCTAGGATTATATGATAAAAAAAAATATAACGCAAGGCGTATTTTTCTATTTCTATAATCGTAAACTATGGTTCTAGCTTGTAAAGCTCTTTTTCTTCTCTGTTGATTCTAAAGTGAAGAGCGTACTTTATCTTTTCAAATTTAGTTTCAAAACCGGAAGGATTAGAAGCTATTTTTGATGGAGTATTGAATGCTGTTGCAAATTCCGTATATGATTTTGCAAGATCCCCCATCTCTTCCATGTATGATTTTGTAACTATGCGTACGTGCGCATCTTTACTTGCAAGCAAAGTTGGATAAAGAGATTCATCTTCAGAAGCAAGGTGCATCTTGAGAACCCCACTCATTTTGTTAAGTGCGTCAGAAATTGCAGCAGCGTTATCCAGAGTTCCGTTTTGAATGTAACCGCTTATTTCTTTTAAGTAATCTTGTATTACGCGATGTTTTTTTATATATAAATCAACTGTCATAACACGAATATAACACAATGAATGTTTAATATCAATCTACTGCTTTTATGACTGTTTTCGATTTCTGAAGACTTGGATTCAACTTCCGCAGTCCAAATAAAAATATTCGGAGCCATCGCTCAAGATTCGTACAGAATATGTTCCTGTAACTACAACCTCTTCCATAGTGTCGGGGAAATCTTCTGGAAATTTTTTAGTTTTGTCTTCAAAATTAACGCCGATTTGGCAGCAGGCTGTCGCGTCAAACAACAAGGCAAAGTATAATCGCTCATTCTCTGTTTCATAGTAATCAAACAGCCCTTTAAAACGCATCACTTTTCCTAGATACTTATCTTGATTTACAAGCATGTCAAAAAGCAAAGCCGAAGTCATATTGTAGTTGAGTTTAGTAAAATCGTAATTGACCTTTTTATTTTGATTGCCGAATTTTTTTGGCGCTTGTTTGCCTGCTGTAGATGCAGGCATAATAAAAATGGTAAATAGTATGATTGTTGCAAATAATTTCTTTAGCGTCATGATGTTGTACTACAATTTGAATTGCGAAAGATCCTGATGAATTTTTGTTACAGTTTCCATATTTCCGTTTGCATATTTGCTTACAAGAGTAATCGTTTCTTGCATGTTTTGAGTTTCTGCGAGACTTTCTTCTACTGCACGCGCTGTAGATTCAGATGCAGCAACAACGTCATTTACAAATGACTGCAACCTTGCAGAATTTTCTGCTTCTTTTTCACTCAAATCTCTGATTGCCTGAATTGCATCAACTACTTCCGCTGTCGACTTTTGAGTATCGTATGCGCCGGTTTTCTGCTCTTCCATAGCACTGGAAATCACTTTTACAAGCCTTTCATTTTCTTGAACGTTGCCTGTAATTCCATCAAAAGCATTGCTTGCCAGAGTGATTGCTTCAACGCCGGCTGTTGTTTTTTGAACCATTTCCTTCATTTTTGCTTGAATATCGTGTGCACTTTTTGCCGATGATTCAGCAAGGGAACGAACTTCGCTCGCAACAACTGCAAAACCAGAACCGTAATCCCCGGCGTGAGCGGCTTCAATTGCGGCGTTCATAGAAAGGAGATTTGTCTGGCTCGCTATATTTTGAATAACAGCAAGAAGTTTGCTTACTTCATCGGAAGCTGCCTGAATTTCTTTCATTGCGCCAATTGCATTTCTTACGGCATTTGCACCTGTTAAACTTCTGTCTGACAATTCTGTCGAAACACTTTGAGCTTTTTTTGCAGTGTCTGCGACGCTCGTAATGTTTGCAGTTATCTCGGTAACTGCAGAAGAAATATTTTGGATAGAATCTGTTTGCTGTTCTATGTGTCTCTGAATATTTTTGACGCTATCTGAAAAGAAATTAAAATTTTCCTGAGTCTGTAAAATCAGTGTATTCTGGTTTTTAGTATTTTCATCGATTTTGTTTAATGAATTTGCCATTTGGTTCAACGCACCGGAAGCAGAATTTGAAGATTCTGAAATTACAGATGCGGTTTTATTTATGTCGTCTGCGCCGCTTTTCAGGTTTTGAATCATAGATGAAAGTTTGCTAATAAGAAGATTTGTTGAAGACGTAAGCGAACCGAAGTCATCTGTGAGTTCAATGCTGATTCTGTTAGATAAGTCCCCTTCTTCTGCAATATTGTCGAGCCGTTGAGAATTTCTTTTAATTCGTCTTGAAAGGCTTCGCGCATTCATTATAAAAGGATATGAAACAAAAATAAAACATATAATGAGGCAAATACAGCCTTTCTCTAAAAATTGGTTAAAAAGGTTTCCCTGAAATATACCTGTTGATGCTTTATAAACAATTCCAAAAGGAACAGAAAACATATTGATACCGATGAAAGCTATTGAAATAAAGAAAATAAGAGAGAAAGATGCAGCAGCACTTGTTGTTCGCAACTGCTTGTAATTTGAAATAGAGAACATTTCAAGTTTCTCATTTTTCTTTTGAATAAAGAGCTGCAATCCTGTAATTATAGAAATTGTACTCAGCCCACCGAAAGAAGCTGCCTGCAAGATTATGAGCACAAGTCTTGGAATGACAAAATCCCATGAGCCGTTAGCAAGACCTGCTATCATAACAATAATCTGACCTACAACAGAAGCTACAAGATCTGCATAGACTACAAAAGATATCAATCTTTTGTATATTTTAATACATTTTGCGACCTCGTCATCTGTTGCCCGTCTTTTTTCATTTTTTATCTTTTTAAGAGTTGTATCGAATGGTCTAGATATAAAATATGCGAGAATGTTTATTACAATAACTATCAAGGCACCTACTAAGAGGCATACCACCAACCCGCCACCTATCCACATGGATGCCACATCGTCCCAAATAAAAGTAAGAGCAAACCATCTTAAAAAAATCACTGCCATTAATGTTATGGGTGTAAATAGTAAAAAGAAACTCAAAAAAATACTCATATACTGATTATAGTCCTATACTTTAAAAGCGTCAATTTGCAAGCTTATATCAGAAATTGCTTTTTTTACCAATTCCGAAACCTGATCAAGCACCGCACCAGCCTCATTTATTTTTGATGCTTCGATTGTCATCTTGTTCATTGCCTGCTTTAGATATTCAGAGGTTTCTTGCAGAAGTTTTGTTTCTTCTAGAATTGATTTGTTGCCTTCAGCCATTTCAAAGCCTGCGCTGCGAACTTCAGTTGTGCTGTCTTTCATTGAATTTAAAGCTTCTCCAATTTGCTTTGAACCTTCGTATTGTTCATTCATTGCCTCTCGGAGCTGGCGAACGATTACATCTGTGTCAGAAATCAATTTTTCAACATTCGCAAAAGATGCGCTGGATTCTCCCGAAGCCGTTACAACTTCTTCAATTGAATTGAGAATTCTGTTTAGTTGGTCGCTTATTTTCTTTGATTGTTCAGTTGATGTTTCGGAAAGCTTCCTAATTTCATCTGCAACTACGCTGAACCCTCTTCCTGCTTCTCCGGCATGAGAAGCTTCAATTGCAGCATTCATTGCAAGGAGGTTTGTTTGTTCAGCAATGTTTGAAATAACTTGGTTGGCTTCTTGGAGCATTTGAGACTGTCCTCCAATCTGCCTGATTTTTTCGTTTACAATTTCCTGTTTTTGTGCGCCTGCAAGAGCATTTTGTTCAAGAGTTCCAAATGAATGTGCCATTTTCTCCACAGAGGCGTTTACTGAGGCAATATTTCCAATCATTTGTTCTACTGCTGCAGATGCTTCCTGCACTCCGGAAGATGCGTTTTCTATCATTTTGCCGAGCGACTCTATATTAGATGAGATTTGATTCACAGCACTAGCTGTTTGTTCTACACTTTCATTCTGCGAACTAATTTTTGTGTCCATATCTTGAATATTGTTGATTACTAAAGTTATTCCTTTTGCTGTATCGTTCGCACTTGAGCTCAAAGTATTTCCGACGTTTTCAAGCGATGACTTTGACACTTTTATGTCTGAAATTATATTGTGGAGCTTTTCGACAAACTTATTGAACCCGACAACGACATCTCCTATTTCATCTTTTGTTTTTACATCTATGTGTTTTGTAAGGTCGGCGTTTCCGTTTGCAATCTCTGTTATAGAATTTTTTACGGAAAGCAGAGGTTTTAAGAAAATGCGTATTAAAATTCGGCTGATTATAAGTATAAATAATGAAAAGCTTACATTTGTAATTATTATTATAATCCTTAAATGATTTAAACTAGAAAAATAGAATTTATATGGAACGGAACAAAGAACTACCCAGCGACTGTTTTCTATTGGTCTAAAGCAACATATCATTTTTTTTCCGGTAACAGAATCTTTATAGACTGTAGACCCTTTGTTGCCTTTTCGGGCTTTTTGAATGACCTGATAAAATGAAGGATTTTTTGTTGAAAGGTCAGAAAAATCCTCGATACCGGAGCTACCGATTACGTTTCCTGAATCCATACTTATTATATATGGGTGATAACCGCCTCCCGCATCAATTTTTGAGGCAATATCAGAAAGCTTGTTTCCTTTTATTACAGAAACTGCGGCACCTATTATCTTATTTTGATAATTGTATACAGGCACAGAAAAAAACATCAATACTTGATTTGTCACATTCGAAAAAACCGACTCTCCAACATAGTTGCGTCCAGCCATTGCTTCTGTAAAATACGTCTTTTCAGATTTATCATAGAAAGCAACGTTTTCATATTTTTTTGAATCAACCTCTATCATAGAAACAATTTTTTTGTTTTTTTCTTCAAGGGACAGCGTTTCATCACGCATAAAAGGTTGTTCTGCAATAAGATGAAGAAACATGAATTCTTTTTCATTCATTTCGAATATTTTTGTTGATGCATTTTGTGAAAAAGCATCCATTGCTTCTGCAACTGTTTTCTCAAGTGCAGCTCTAGAAACGTTGAAAGCAACTTTTGCAACAAGGGTGACTCCTATTGTTACAGTCATCAAACAAAGCAAAATTAATCTTGCCTTTATGCTATGCATAAAATTCTCCTAAATTTGTTATAATGATAAGCCTGAAATGTTGGGTAAAAAGCGAATCAGCGTACAGCTGTTTTATGATTTTTGCTATCAAATTTTTTAATCAGCAAAAAATAAGGCTTCTAAACAAAGCAAGATAAACAGGGCTATATTACAAGGAAAAGAATTCTTTGTCAAACCTAGAAATTTCGGTTGTCAAAAACTTATGATATTTTCAATTTTATGCTGGAAAAAAAATCACACATCGTATAAAGTAGAACCAAATTGATATAATTTTAAGGAAAAAAAATGAAGTTTAAATTTGATAAAAGCTTTTTATTCAGAGGCATAGCGATGTGCCTTATATTAGTCTCTGTTTTTTTCGTTTCGTTTTATATAAATAAAAAGTCAACAAAGTCAGGAAATCTTGCTATAAAAAAGATATCTGAAGCACAATATCAGTCTTCAGATAATAAAATCGTGTCTGCTGATTTTTATGCACTCTCCGATGATAGTCTTTTCTTTGTAAAAATTGTCATGCCGGACAAGCACGAATTGACTCTTGTCAGGGCGGTTTCTGCTTCCGGGGTTAGATACATAGATATGATTGGAACAGAATTTTTTGTAAAACAAGACACTGCTATTATTTCAAAAACTGATTATGGGGCAGAAACGGCACAAGATGCCGTTTTGTTTGAAGGGACAAAAAAATAAATCATATTTCGGGATTTATTTTGTAATTCCGTTTTTAATCATATTGCACCGAATTTGCATCTCGCTCTGCACTCTCCGCATCTTATACATTCTCTATCGTTTATTTTAAGAACGTCCATTTTGCAGTGTAACGTGCATGCTCCACAGTTCGTGCATTTTGACTTATCTACTCGAATTCCAAAAACCGCTGTTTTGTTAAAAAATGAATATATAGCGCCGAGCGGGCAGAAAAACCGACAAAACGGACGGAACATAAACATAGACCAGGCAATAAAATATATTGCAATCGAAGTTTTTAGAGTAAAAAGAAATCCGAGAGAGTCTCGCAGAGTTTCGTTAAATGCCGCAAGAAACCAACCGGCAAAAATTGTTCCTTCCGGGCAAAAAAGTTTGCAAAAGTAAGGAGAGCCGAGCCCGTCTTTTATAAAGAAAATAAAAGGCAACGATACGCAGAAAAAAATCAACATAAAATATTTTATCAAAGATGCTTTTCTCGTAATTTTTAGAGTACGGACGCTTTTTTTGATTTTTGGAAGCGGAATTTTATAAAGAAGTTCTTGAAAAAGTCCAAAAGGGCACAAAAATGAGCACACTGTCCTACCGAGCAAAGTCCCTGTTAGCAAGAGGAATCCTGTGACAAAAAACGGAAATTTGCCGTTTGCAATTGAATTTTGAAGAGCACCGAGCGGGCATGACGAGACTGCACCAGGACATGAATAACAGTTCAATCCCGGCACGCAAAAACTCTTTGCGCCGCTTTTTGAAATTGTCCCTGAAAAAAAATTACGGACATCGCAATTGTATATGAGCATGGAAACAAATTGGATTATCCGCCTTCGTAAGTTCGATGTTTCAGCCAAGCCCGATACACTCCATGCAGATAAAAATCGCCTTTCTCATGATATCTTTCATATCTCCGAGAAAAAATCCTGTCACGCAGAGAATCACGGACAAAGCAATCAACACTATCGTTTTTTTTGTGAAATTAAGTTCTTTATGTTTTTGTTTTTTAAGAAACTTATTTGACATAATCCTTAACAAAAGCAAATATCTGACTTTCACTCATCATTCCTGCATGTGCTGCAAGAATTTCTCCTTCAGGCGAAATTAGGATGCTTGTTGGAACTGCTTGAACTCCATAACTGAATGCAATATCCCCCGAAACATCGAGACCTGTTTTGAATGTGTATTTATTTGATTTCATAAATGAAGACTGATTTTTTTCTGTATCAGAAATGCAGACTGCAAGAATTTCAAGCTTTGAGTTTTCTCCGTCGGCAACAATCTTTTTATTGAGATTTTCCATTCCCGGAAGTTCTCGTCTGCAAGGTGGACACCATGTTCCCCAGAAATGTAAGAGAACTGCTTTTCCTCGATAATCCGAAAGTTTTACGGTTTTTGAATCGGAGAGAGTGATTGAAAAATCAGGTGCGGCAGAACCTTTTTTTATATTTTTTGCAAAAGACGAAAAGGCAAGGAAGCACAATGCAATTCCAAGAAACATTTTTTTATGAGATAAAAAGAAAGAGTTTGATTTCATAAAGTCTCCTATAAAACACCGCATTAGCGACAGCGCAGAAAGCGTTATTTTAAGTTTATTTGAATAATTGAAAAGCATTCTACAATTTTTTTTTAATTCCTACAATATTTTTTTAATTACTGCCAGATTTTTTTTTACAGTAGAAAGCATAAACATATCTGGTTATAATTCAGATATGGAAAAATCATTTAACCCAAATAGCGGATTTCTGTACGGACTTGCCGCAACTGTTATTCTTTTTGTACTGGCTCAGTCTGTATTTTTTCTTGTACGCGCAGTAATACGAGCAAAAAAATGTGATATGGATATGTCTCTGATAAGAAGGACGATAGGGTCTACAGCACTCTTTTCAATTGCTCCATCAGTCTCTATCATGCTCGGGGTCGTAACTCTTGCAAAATTTTTAGGGCTTCCTCTTCCTTGGATTAGGCTAAGCGTTATTGGCGCAATCACTTATGAATTGCCAGCTGCGACTTCTACTGCAAATGCACTTGGAATTTCTCTATCCGAAACAGTAACAGATACAAGCGTTTACACAGCGATCGCTTGGGTCATGACGCTTGGAATTATGCCGAGCATCATTTTACCTCCGTTGTTGATCAACAAAATTCAAAACGGGATTGTAAAGATTAAAAATAAAGACGGACGGTGGGGAGAAATCTTTATGACTTCCCTTTTTATGGGCATGATTTCCGCTTTTTCGGGGATGGTGTTTTCCCACGTCAGAGAAGGTGTAAAAGGGCTTTTGCCTGTATCTGTCCTCGCCTTTTCCGCAATTATGATGTGTATCTGTGGACTCTTAGTAAAAAAAGCACACATAAAATGGCTTGAAAACTATGCGCTTCCTTTTTCGATGCTTGCAGGAATGATTTTTGCCGCACTCGGCGCAAAAGCATTTGGACTTTAATTTTTACCGGAGATTATCATGAATGAATATAACGAATATATTTTAAAGACAAACAAACTTGGAAAAGCATGGATTTGGACCGCCGCCGTCTTAATTTTTATGGTGCCTGTTGCAGTATGCATTCGGTTTAACGCATGGCCGGCAGCTTCTTCTGTTTTGAAAGGGCTTCTTGGAGTCGCTCCGATTTACTGGACAGTTGGCTTTATTGAAGTTGTAACATACACCCCGATGCTCGGGACGGCAGGCACATATCTGAGCTTTGTCACAGGAAATGTAACGGCGCTAAAAGTTCCAGCCGCTTTGAACGCAATTGAGAGCGCAGAAGTAAAACTCGGAACAGAGCAAGCTGAAATCATATCTACAATCGCAATTGCCACCGCTTCAATCATAACGACAATTGTAATTGCACTTGGAGTATTTTTATTTGCAAAACTTACTCCTATTTTGAACTCGCCGTCTTTAAAACCTGCATTCGACAACATTCTTCCGGCACTTTTTGGAGGACTTGGCGTAGTTTACATCAGCAGGAATTGGAAAATTGCAGTTGCTCCAATCATTATTATGATAGGTTTGTTTATTGCTGTTCCATCGCTTGGAAACTCAGTGGGAATCCTAGTTCCTGTCGGAATCATCATTGCGCTCGGTGCCTCAAAAATTATGTATAAAAAGGGATGGCTTTAAAATGATTGTTTTAGATGAAGAAAAAATAATTAGGGATATGCAGGATTTTATCCGCTGTAAAACAGTCTCAAACAGAAAAGATGAATTTGTTGACTGGAACGAGTATAAAAAACTTCACTCTCTTATGGTCGAACGATTTCCTGTGCTCCATTCCGTTTCTGAGCAGCAACACATCGGCAGAACAGGACTTTTATATAAAATTGAAGGTACCGGCAAAAACGACAGCCCGTGCAAGACTGCTGTTCTCATGGCTCACTATGATGTTGTCCCGGTTGAAGAGTCTCAATGGGAAAAACCTCCGTTTGACGCCGTAATTGAAAACAATGTCATGTGGGGACGCGGCACTCTCGATACAAAAGGGACTTTTTGTTCAATTTTGGAATCTGTTGAAGTTGAATTAAAAAATGGCTGGAGACCGCAGTCAGACCTCTATCTTTCTTTTTCAGGCGAAGAAGAAATTGATGGAAAATCTTGCCCTGACATTGTCTCTTATCTTGAATCGAAAGGGGTTTATCCCGATTTTGTCCTCGATGAAGGCGGCGCGATTGTCGAGAAAGCGTTTCCTGGAGTTACATCTAGGACGGCAATGATAGGCACGGCAGAAAAAGGAAGTGTAAACATAGACTGTACGATTGAATATACAGGTGGTCATTCCTCATCGCCTAAAAAACATACGGCAGCAGGAATCGCAGCGATGGGAATAAATGCCATTGAAAAAATGCCTTTCAAAACGCAAATCACCCGCCCACTTTCCGAAATGCTAAAAACGCTCGTCCCGTCAAAAAAAACATTTTTTGAATTGTTGTTCAGATTTTTCGGACGAAACCTTGGGGCGGAAGTCAACGCACTTACCCATTCGACAATCGCAATCACAAAGATGGAAGGAAGCAAAGCGTATAATGTTATCCCCAATAAAGTTTCATTTGGAATGAACGTCAGACTTCTCGGGAATGATACTATAGAAAGCCTTTTTCAAAATCTAAAAAAAGCCGTCAGAAAAATCGAAAAAAAATATAAAGTCGATTTTAAGTTTTTGCTTGTAAACGGCAGCAATCCGTCAAAAGTTTCAGTCACAGACTGCCCTCAATTTAAAAATCTATGCGATGTGATAAGAAAAACGTGGCAGGAAGTTATTCCGACTCCATACCTCATGATTGCGTGCAGCGACTCAAGGCACTACTGCAAAATCAGCGATGGAGTTTACAGATTTGCGCCGATGTTCCTCTCAAAAGAAGAGAGAGGGCTTATTCACGGAAACAACGAAAGAATAAGAATCCCGGAGCTGATAGGGACAACAAGGTTTTATTGTAACTTATTAGAAACATTCTAAGTATTTTATCTCTCCATAAAAATCCATGTTATAATTTAAATTACATTCAAGGAGCTGCAATAAAAATTTTGACGAAATTGTTGTAAAAAGTCAAAGTTTTGTTCAGGAGGTTGCGCCGTAAACTTTTCTTTTATGGAGGTGATTATGAAGAAAGAATACGAATCTCTTTTTACACCATGGAAAATCGGAAATGTGGAAATAAAAAACCGCATTGTTATGACTTCTATGGGAGGAACTTCTATTTTCGGATGGCTTGAACCGAACCATTTTGACAAGGAAGCCGCAAATTTCCTTTTGGAAAGAGCAAAAAACAATACCGGCCTCATTCTTCCGGGAATTGCTCCAATCCGCGACACACTTGGCGGCAAGTGGCTTTATCAGGGCAAGGGAAAATTCAAGAAACTTGAAAAGTTTATGACAGAGTTCCATAAAACAGGCGCAAAAATGTTTGTTCAATTGACAGCCGGATTCGGAAGAAGCCTAGCAATCAACGACATCATGGTGAAATCAAGTAAAAATAAACTTCTTGGATTTATGATGAAACCGATTCTCGATGTCGATTATCTGACGGCAAGCGCAAGTGCGACTCCAAACCGCTGGGACGACAGCTGCATGTCACGTCCTCTGACTAAAAAAGAAATTCAGCAGATGATAAAGGCATTTGCAAAAACCGCAAAACTCTGCAAAGAGGCAGGCGTCGACGGTGTCGAAATCCATGCAGTCCACGAAGGCTATCTGCTCGACCAGTTTACTATGAAATACACAAATCTTCGCGATGATGAATACGGTGGAAATTTTGAAAACCGTTATCGTTTTCCTGTTGAGATAGTAAAAGCCATCAAAGAAGCGTGCGGAAAAGATTTTCCTGTCTCTTTAAGATACTCTGTCGTTTCAAAGACAAAAGGCTTTGGAAAAGGAGCTCTCCCCGGTGAAAATTATGTCGAAGTCGGCAGGGATATGTCAGAAAGCGAAAAAGCTGCTAAGTATCTTCAGGATGCCGGCTACGATATGCTCAACTGTGACAACGGAACTTATGACGCATGGTACTGGGCACATCCGCCAATGTATATGGCTCAGAACTGCAACTTGGAAGACGTAAAACACATTAAAAAGTTTGTCGACATCCCTATAGTCTGTGCAGGAAGAATGACTCTGGAGACTGCTGCAAAAGCTATTGCAAATGGAGAACTAGACGGAATGGGCGTTGCACGTCAGTTTTTGGCTGATCCGCAATGGATTACAAAGATTCTCAACAACTCTGAAGATTCAATCCGTCCGTGTATATGCTGCCACAACGCATGTTTTAACATGGCTCATTACAAAGGAGTTGCAAATGACCAGTCGCTTTCGGACAACAAAGGAATGGCTCGTTGTGCAATCAACCCACAAACAATGCAGTCAACAAAATATAAGATTGTAAAATCTTCATCACAAAAAAAAGTTGCTGTCATTGGAGCCGGAATCGGAGGAATGGAGACTGCAAGGGTTTTGGCACTGCGCGGGCACAAACCTGTTATCTTTGAGAAAAGCGATAAGTTAGGAGGAGTATTCAATGCGGCAGCAGCGCCTTCATTCAAAGAAAAAGATAAACAGCTTCTTTCATGGTATGCAAAAGAAATGAAAGAAAACAACATTGAAATCAGATTTAATAAACCTATAAATAAAATTGAGGAATTAAATGATTTTGATAAAATTGTTGTCGCAACGGGAGCGGTGGCAAATAGACCGAGAATTGAAGGTTTGAACAAAACAATCGAAGCATGTGACTATCTATATGGAGCAAAAACCGGTGACAAAGTGATAATTATCGGCGGAGGGCTTACAGGCTGCGAGATAGCTTATGATTTATTCAAAAAAGGAAAGACTCCTGTCATTGTAGAAATGAAAAACGATTTGATTGCCGTAAAAGGCGTTTGTCTGGCGAACAGCTCTTATTTACGAGATTTCTTTGCTTTGAATAAAGTCGAAGTTCATCTGGAAACAAAACTTCTAAAAGTTTCTGAAAAAGGAGTTGTCGTAAAAGATAAAGACGGAAAAGAATTCGAAATTGCAGGCGATACTGTAATCTCTTCGATGGGATACCATCCGGCTCCGGTTTTTAAAAAATCTTCAAAAGTAAAGTTTGTCGGAGATTGTAATCATGTTGGAAATCTCAGAACCGCAATCTGGCGAGCATGGGATGTTGCAATGAAAATATAGTTATGAACGCAGCGTTTTTATAGGAAGGTAAAATGTATCAATATAAGATGAAATTGACTGAGGAGCAAAAAGCTATCCTTGAAGGAAGCGAAGGTCAGGTAAAGGCAAAAGTGATGGAAACAATCGTCCGTTATGGAGATATGTTTGAAGCAGAAGAGCTTGTAAAAGTTACTCATGGACAGGGGCACTTGGTGACATCTTTTGGACTTTCTCTGCTAAAACCTGTTTACAAAACAATGGATGAACTTATCAATGCAGGGCTTAAAGTTCAAGGCGGATTTACAGCCGACCCACGCCCTACCGATATTCCAAATGTTCCATGCAATCTGCTCGATAAAATTCTTTATAAAACTGTTTTGTATGGAAAACAAAACTATTACGAAGCTCAACTCAAAAAACTTGGGCTTGTTGGCGACAACGGGTTTAGCTGTGCATGCTATTTTGACGAAATGGGCAATATTCCAAAAAAAGGCGATGTTCTATCTTGGGCGGAATCAAGTGCGGTCAACTATGCAAATTCGGTTCTTGGAGCTCGCTGTAACCGCAACTCAGGAATGATAGACATATTCGGTTCAATTTTAGGCTATGTTCCGAAATTCGGGCTTTTGACAGACGAAGGGCGCAAAGCAAAATGGAAAGTGATAGTCAACACTACAAAAAAGCCGCTGCCACAGATTTTAGGTTCGGCAATCGGGATAAAAGTTATGGAAGATATCCCTTATGTCGTCGGGCTTGATAAATGGATTGGAAGAGAACTCAACGACGAGACAAAATCGTATCTAAAGGACTTTGGTGCGGCTACTGCTTCTAACGGGGCTGTCGGGCTTTATCATATTGAAAATCTCACTCCGGAAGCTGTTGAACTCGGCGAAAAACTTTTGCAAAAGGATTTCAAAGAATACGTAATCGACGACGCTGAACTTGAAAGGGTTTACAAAACTTATCCTGTCATGTGGAAAAATCCTGATAAAAAAGGAACTTATGCGTTTATTGGGTGCCCGCATCTTTCAAAAAATCAGTTGAACGAATGGTCTGATAAAATAATAAACAGACTCGGTGAAAACGGTAAAAAGAAAGTTGCATGCGACACTGTAATTTGCACCGCCCCACCGATTTTGGAAGAATTCAAAAAAACAGAAAAATATAAAAATCTTTACGCGACAGGAACACGCGTAACCGCAATCTGTCCGCTGATGTATACTTCAAATCCACTTACAAAATCAAGAAATATAATGACTTGTTCCAATAAATTAAGAACTTATTCGACTGCACGCTATTACAAAGATGATGAACTTCTTGATTTAATTGCAGGAAAGCAGAACTAAATAAGGAGGATAGTCATGAAAGAATTTAAAGGTAGAGTTATCAACGGCGGTTATTATAAAGGAGAAGCTGTAGTTTCACATCAGGGAGTAAATACTCTTGCGACATTTCAAAAGTCTGCGCTTGCAAAAGCCGATAAAGTGATTGTCGCAGACCAGAACAATCCTGATATCTTTGGAAAAAACATCACCGGAAAAGCTCTTTGCCTTCCGCAGACAATCGGTTCTACAACAGGCGGAATGGTGATTCAAGTGATATGTTCAATGGGAATAAATCCTGCTTGCCTGTTGTTTTCAGAGCACATAGATTCTCTTGCCGGAGCCGGAGTGATTCTTTCTGTCGTTTGGGAGCACAGCAATTTGATTGCAATAGACCAATTAGGCAAAGAATTCCTTGCAACTGTAAAAACCGGAGACATCATTGAAGTAAAAGAAGACGGAACTGTATTGATTCTTTAATTGTTTGCAAAATCGAAAACAATATTTGACACACATTAAAGGAACGTATAAACTCTCATTTATAAAATGCATCGCACTTAGAATTAATTCGTAAATCGCGATATAAGATTTACGGTTAATATAACTAAAGGAGTTTTGACTATGTCAAAGAAGTTTTCTATAAAGAGCAAATTAATTCTGATTTTCGGACTGCTTGTTGCAACCGCAATCTCTATTGAAGGTGTGCTTGCTATTCATACAGCAAGAAAGGCGATTACAGAACAAGTCGAAGATCAGCTGATCAACAAAGCTACAGACACTGCGGAAATCATCAACGGAAGAATTGCAAAACAGTTTCAAGTTCTTGAAGGCATAACGCGAATGCCGGCTTTAAGAGATGCAACAATTTCGCAGCAGGAAAAAGGGGTTTACCTAGAGCGAGAAGTTTCTTCAAACGAAATAATAGAACAACTGAATTTTTACAATCTTGAAGGCGTCCGCACAACAAATGATGGAAAAGTCATAGACGTACATGACAGAGACTGGTTTAAAATAGCTTTAACCGGCAAAAAATATATTTCCGAACCGCTGCTTTCCAGGTCATTGAACAAATTTGTCATCATACTTGCGGCTCCTATTTATGATGATTCTCAAAAAATGATTGGCATAGTGAATTGTGTAATCGACGCAAAACAGCTTTCAAAAAATATCTCTGATATTGTCGTAGGAAAATCAGGAGAATGCTATATTCTTGATAAAAACGGCGTTACTATTGCAGATAAAGATTATAGGCTCGTTGAAGCAAGAGAAAACACATATCAGGCCTCTCTTTCAGATCCGTCGCTTAAATCTTGCGGTGATTTTGAAAAAATGGCATTTGAAAGTGAAACTCCATCTGTAGGATATTTTTATTATGGCAACGTAAAAAGTATAGCATCTTATGCAAAGATGAAATCTTATGGTTGGACGGTGGTGATAGACGCTCCTTACGAGGAATTTATGGGACCCGTAAATGCGCTCAGCCTTTCAATGCTTGCTATCGGCATAATTATTCTGATTTTCGCAGTGATAATCGTTTACATTATTGCGCGCATGATGGTAAAACCTGTCCAAACAGCAGTTGCCGCTCTTAAAAACATCGCTCAGGGCGACGGAGACTTGACAGTGCGCCTGCCTGTAACAGGCAATGACGAAGTCACAGAACTGTCAAAATACTTCAACGAAACAATTGAAAAAATAGGTTCGGCTATAAAAAATGTAGACGTGAATACCGGCGTAATGAGGTCAATAGGTGATGAGCTTTCATCAAACATGACAGAGACAGCGAGCGCAATAAATGAAATAAGCGCAAACATCGACAGCGTAAAACAGCAGACGCTTTCTCAAGCTGCAAGCGTAACAGAGACGGCAGGCACTATCGAAGAAATTATCCGCACAATAGAAGCGTTGAACGCAAGCATCGAATCTCAATCTACTAGCGTAATGCAGTCTTCGGCAGCGGTAGAAGAGATGGTTGCAAATATCGCATCTATCACAAAATCTCTGGAAAAAAGCGATACTATGGTAAAACAGCTTGCAACGGCAACTTCCGAAGGAAAAACTACGCTTGTCAATTCGAACGCTGTAACTCAGAATATCGCAGCAGAATCAGGCGGTTTGATTGAAGCTTCGAGCGTAATTCAGAACATAGCAAGCCAGACAAACTTGCTCGCTATGAACGCCGCAATAGAAGCCGCACACGCAGGAGACGCAGGAAAAGGATTTGCAGTTGTCGCAGACGAAATCAGAAAACTTGCAGAAGAATCGTCTATGCAGGGAAAGACAATCACAGATACTCTCAAAAAGCTCGGCGACGATATAACAGGTCTTTCTGAAAGCTCTAAGATTGTTGAAGAAAAGTTTACTGCAATATTCCAGCTCTCTGAAAGCGTGCGGGGAATGAGTGCAGAGCTTACATCTGCAATGAAAGAACAGGAAAACGGAAGCCGAGAAGTTTTGACAGCTATCAAAAACATCAGCTCTATAACAGTGGAAGTTAAAAACGGGTCGGAGGAAATGCTCGTCGGCGGCAAAGGAGTTGCAGAAGAAATGCTCAAACTCGACGACCTCACGACAGTCACAAAAGACAGCATGAACGAGATGGCAGCCGGCGTACAGCAAATCAACAACGCTGTCCATGAAGTAAAAGACCTTGCTATCAAGAACAAAGACAGCATCGAAGCTCTTTCAAAAGAAGTCGGCAAATTTAAGATATAATTTCTAACGGAACAACATTCTAAATGAGGACTGAATTGAGATTTTTCAAAAATTCAGTCTTTTTTTTTATTTACGTTTCCACTTCATCTTTTCGCAAAGAGATACTGTTTTAGAGCGTTTGCCTTCCGTTTCAAAAATGATGATTTGATTTTTGCCGGAATGAAGCAGAGGACCGGGAACGTAAAGTCTAAGCTGCGGTCCAATCTCCCAAAAACGCCCGATATTGAAGCCGTTGACCCAAACGCAACCTTTTCCCCAGCCTGAGAAATCTAAAAACGTATCGCCATAGCCGCCGGACGGTGTCTGTAAATCAAAATCAAACTTGAAAAATGCAGGATTTTTACTAGGCTCTCTTTCCCATTTGCCGTTTTCTTTTAATTTATCAATCTGAGCTTCATCAAGAGGAAGGTTGAAGATTTCCCAGTTGTAGTGACCGTGCGTGTTGATTAAGACTTCATCGTAAATGCCTTTTTTCTGCTCTTCGAGTTTATGTCCAAAATTGACACGCCCCATGTTTTCTACCAAAAAGCTGAGAGTTGCCCGTTCGCCGCTCCCAATCTTCCAACTTTTACCTTCTTTAAAAGTGAGCGGCCAGTGACCATGCTGTCCGGAACAGATTTCTTTATCACACGCTGTAAATATTTTTTTTGTATCATCGAACGCCTGAACTCTGTCTGCACATTTTTTGAATATCAAACTGTTTGCGCATTCGTCATCGTTCATTTTTGTGCGATACATGATGTAGCCTGTCGCCTGCCCTGCCTCTTCCATGGAAAGCGGCACAACAGATTTTTTAGGCTCAGAAATACGCTCAATGTTTTCAAAAAGGTCTGCACATTCAGACCAGTCAATTTTTCCGTAATTTTTATGTTCAATTTTTGTAGAAAAATCTATGTTTGGAACGGCATCGTCTCCAAGCCGGGTTTTAATTATTTTCCGAAATGCGTGATATTTTTTCGTCATCTGCCCGTCTTCAGAGAGAGGAGCATCATAATCGTATGAAGTCGTATCGGCAGTGAGTTTTCCGTAATAGTTGGAACCGTTCATAAATCCAAAATTTGTGCCGCCGTGGAACATATAGATGTTTATATTATGCCCATTTTTGATAACGTAATCGTAGTCGAGTTTATTGATTATAAGTTTTGACGATGATTTTTTTTTGTTGCCCCATGCATCAAACCAACCTGCCCAAAATTCCATGTTCATCAGCGGAAGATTTTCCGGCATCATCTTTTTCATGTTAGAAAACTGCCACTGACAAGCCGACCCAAAGTTTCCCGTCGGGAGAACTCCTTCCAGCTGACCTGCCTTAAACACGTTTTTAAACCAAGGACCGTCAGATGTGACAAAAGGGACAGTTATCTTCAATTCGCGCATTAAATCTGCAATGAACTTGAGATAATTCGTGTCATCACCGTAATATCCGTATTCATTTTCGACCTGCATCAGTATGATTTTGCCGCCGTTATCAATCTGATACGGAACTAATTTTGGGATTAAAACTTCGTAATATTCTCTGACGTGTTTCAGATATGGCTCACAAGAGCAGCGGATGTGCATTCCCTGTTCCACAAGAAGCCATGACGGCAATCCGCCCCATTCCCATTCTGCGCAGATGTAAGGAGATGGGCGGACGATTATGTAAAGGTTGAGTTCTTGCGCAATTTCAATGAACTTGCAGACGTCGTGTATGCCGTCAAAACGGAATTCACCTTTTTTAGGCTCGTGAAAATTCCATGGGATATAAGTCTCAACTGTGTTGCAACCCATATTCTTGAGTTTTTCAAGACGATCTCGCCAATATTCAGGGACAACTCTAAAATAGTGAATAGAACCCGAAATAATCTGAAAAGGTTTCCCATCTACATAAAATTTTTCTTTTATTTCACATTTGCCCATTGTATTACATCGCCTTAATATGAATTAATATAAAGTTTCTCCAAGGAGACGCGCTGCAAGCTGAACGGCGAGAATTGCTGTCTGGTTGCGAACATCAAGAATCGGATTTACTTCAACAATTTCCGCAGATGATACAAGCCCTGTTTTTGACATCTCTTCCATCAAGAGCAACGCTTCTCGATTTGTCATGCCGGCAGGAAGCGGAATTCCAGTTCCCGGAGCGAACATCGGGTCAAGGCAGTCCATATCAAAAGAAACGTGAACCATGTCGGCGCGAGTCTTAAAGAATACAAGCACCTGGCGCACGATTGCAGGAAAACCTTGCCGTTCAATATCGCTCATCGTGAACACTGTAACTCCAGACTCTTTCATCAATCTTTTTTCTCCCGGGTCTAGGTCGCGGCAACCGACAAAACAAATGTTTTTAGGGTCGACTTTTTGAGAGTCAAAATAAAGGTTTGTCAATTCCGAAAGTCCAAGCCCTGCAGAAGCAGCAAGGCACTCCCCGTGGATATTTCCTGAAGGAGTTGTTTCATCAGTGTTGAAGTCTCCGTGAGCGTCGACGTACAGCACCCCAACCCTCTTGTTTTCGCGTTTTGCGTGAGCCGCGACTCCTGCAAGAGAGCCAAGCACAATTGAATGGTCTCCTCCGAGAATCAAAGGAAACTGTCCGTTTTTAAGGGATTCGTCAACTTGCGCCGCAAGCTGTGTACACGCTTTTACAATCGGAACAAGATATTTTGCTTTAGGATTTCCTTGTTCTTCAAGCTCCTGCGGGCTGATTTTCATTGGTGAATCATACTTTACGATTTTATGACCGAGAGAGGTTAATTTATCTGCGATCCCGGCAAGTCTTATCGCAGAGGGCCCCATATCTGAACCATGTCGACTGGCACCGAAGTCGATAGGCATTTCAAAAACATTTATATTCATTAAGTCGCATGATACATCAATTTTGCCGCTTTGTAAAATGCCGACTTGCACAATATTAAAGTGAAATTTTTTCCGTCTTCAAAACTTTTCCATCAAGATTGAGCAGCTGCACCGTCCCGTTCTCAAATAACGCAAACCCCGGTTCTGTGCCGTTTTTTGGAATTGAAGGAGAACCCGGATTGCATACAACAATCCCATCAGATTTTTTTTCAAGGATGGAGACATGCGTATGCCCGTAAAAGACAATTCCCGGAGCATTTACAAGAGTTTTTTTTGATGCCGTTTCACAGCCTGTGGGTTTGTTCCCATCAGAGAGAACAGGAGCATAAACATGCCCGTGAGTGCAAAAAATCGTAACTCCGTTGTCTACAATCTCAACAAAATCAGCCATGCAAGAAAACTGCAAAACCATCTGGTCAACTTCTGCGTCGCAGTTACCGCGACAAGCTATGATTTTATTTGCTATAGGATTCAAAAGCGAGATAACTTCTTTAGGATTATAACCGAGAGGAAGCTGATTTCTTGGCCCGTGGTAAAGGATATCTCCGAGGATGAGCATTTTGTCGCATTTGTGTTCATTAAATTGTTCTATGAGTTTTTTGCAAGCGGGTTCTGACCCGTGAATATCGGAACATATAAAGTATTTCATATTTGTCATCTTAGCATAAATCAGCTATGAGAAAGAATAATGAATCAATTATAACCCACAATGCGCAAAAAAGATATAGACAAATTTTTCTTGAAATATGTTTTTTGCATGGTACTATAATAACTGTAACAAGGAACGAAGTAAGGAACGGAGCACCGGTTACTTGGTAGGAGGCAAAATGAGGAGTCCGGAAATTCGATAGAGCGTGGCCGACGCTCAAAGTAAACGTAAGCCATATAGATTACCAGCTGCTCAGTGCTGGAAAAACATATACGTGCCAATCCAAAGTCGATTGAGAGCACATTAAAGGGCGTCAACTAGGACGCCCCCTTTTTTTAACAATGATTTCAAAAACTCAATGATTTTGATGACGCAGCGTAAACGCTTCTAGAAAAAATTAACCGTCAGTCAGCATATAAAACCACTTGTCGCAAAAAAAAACACTTTTAATACACTCCCTCTTATAATCAAAACCATGAAAAGAATAACTATTTTATTATTGGTCGCATTTTTATGCAGTGTTGGATTTGCTCAGGAAACTGAAGACAATAATCAAGAATTCAGCTACAAGACTTTTACTGGCGGATTTTGGTCGTGTACAACACATACCGGTGGCGGTTATGGAGAATTTGGCTTTAGACTGATTCCAGAAGATAAAAATTTTGTGCTTAGAAATTGTATAATGCTTGGTGGAGAAGGAGGCTACATAAGCAATAGAGCGGATTCCTCTTTTGGAGGATTTTTTCTAGGAGACAAAATAATTGTTGGAAGTCTTGTAAAAAATAACTGCTCAGTGATTCGCTCATACGGATTTTTGGGTGGCAAAGCAGAAATGTTTAGCGCAAAAGACCACCGTTTTTTCAATCCAAACCTTATGTATGGAATTAATGCGGGCGGAGGATTTGAATTGCAGTTTGTAAAAAACGCAGCTTTTGCTGTAGAATTCGGCGGCACCGTATCTTTTGTCGCAGGGCCTGAGTCAAAACAATATTCCCAATTTACAAAAGGAACGCCAACGCTTACAATCGGGTATAGGAGTCTATATTGAAAACAGAAATCAAAATTGAAAAATGTTCTTCTCCATTTTGCGTCATACACACTGAAGAAAAGAGCAAAATCATTGAAGACATAGCTCAAAAAATCAGCATGATGAACACAGACGGAAAGCAGGAAATGATAAACGGCTGGGATGGAGATTACAGCATTCCACTGACTCCATCAAAAATTTACAGGATATTCAGTCAGGATAAGAAAGTTTTTGTCCAAACTGAATCGGAAGTATTGCTTTTAAAATTCAGGCTTTACGAAGTTGAAGATCTTGTACAGAGATGCGGACTCACAGATTTTATCCGCATATCTAACACTGATATTGTAAACTTTGAAAATGTATCGAAGATGGACATGGGCATTACCGGAGTTATCAAAGTAATCCTAAAAAACGGCGGCACAGCGTTTGTTTCTCGCCGCTACATGAACAAGATAAGGAGGCAATTATGTCTAAAAAAATAATCGGTTTAGGCTTTTCTGGATTTTTTGTTGGAGTAGTCATTGGCTACGCAATCTCACTCATACAATCAGCCATAGTAGGCAACGGAAATTTTTACCCTGTTGCCCCAGACTTTATGACGGCGTGCGGAACAGAATTGAGCGCAACAGTCATACAATTCTTTTTAACCGGAATATTGGGTGTTTTCATTTCAATTTCATCAACCTTGTTCGATACAAACAAATTGAATCTTTTGATGCAAACTGTGCTGCACTTTTTTATCATAACGACAGCTACATCTTTGGTCGCTTTTATCTGCAAATGGATTCCTTATTCAGTGATTGGAGTGATCATCTGGTTTGCGATTTTTTTCATCATATACGCAATTATATGGATAGCTTACATGGTGATAGCAAAAAAACATATAGCGCAGATAAACGAGCGCTTAAAGAGCCAAAAACAAAAATCACTTTCTTGATCCGTATAATGCAAAAATCAAGATTTTACAGTTATCTTTATCTAATCGTCTGAAAACTCATATATCAGACGATTTTTTTCAATATTTATTTTTGAGTACGTGACGTAATCATAGGCAAGTTCTTCTTCGTGATGAGACACAACTTTTTTTGTAAATTGAGTCTCATCAAACTGTGGGAAAAACACATCTCCCTCAATTTCTGCGTCAATTTCCGTGATGTACATTTTTTCTACAATCCCCGACAAAATCGCTTCTTTGTAGAGCCTTGCCCCACCTGATATGTATATATCCTTGCCGGGCGCTTTCTGCTGCGCAAGGCTGATTGCAGACATCAAGTCAGGAGCATCTCCATTTTTACTGACGACAATATTGACCCTGTCCGGCAGTTGATGCCCAATCTCCTCGTAAGTGATACGCCCCATAATCACAACATTTCCTGTAGTTAATGATTTAAAACGCTCTTTTTCTTTTTTTAATTTCCAAGGAATTTTTCCGCTTTTCCCAATCACACGGTTTTTTGAATATGCGGCTATAAGACAAATCATAAAATGATTATATGTGATGTTTGAATTTAAGTCATTTTCTTTTTTTTGCGTAAGTGCTATTATCAGATATCTTTTTACAATTTATCACAAAAAGGAAAATTTTATGGGAAAAAAATCAAATCCGCTGGCGCTAATCCCTATATTAGTATTTCTTGTTCTTTATCTTGGGCTTGGAATTTTATTTGAATACGTTCTTAAAGTTCCAATGGGATTTTACGGTATTCCGATTGTTGTTGTGTTTATGGTTGCACTGCTCGTTGCATGTTTTCAAAACCCTAAACTTAAATTTGACGAAAAATTAAAACTGATGGGCGAAGGAATCGGCGACAAAAATATCATCACAATGATTTTGATATTCCTTGAAGCAGGAATTTTTGTCGGTGTTGTTGGGCGCAATGCCGCTTCGAGTGTTGCATATTTTATGCTTTCGATAATTCCGGCACAATTTGCAGCTGTGATAATGTTTGTTGTATCGTGTTTTGTTTCACTTTCGATGGGAACTTCTGTCGGGACAATCACTTTGATAACTCCAATTGCCGTTGCCGTAAGCCAGACTTCAGGATTTTCTGCTCCGCTTTGTATCGGCTCAGTTATCGGAGGAGCGATGTTCGGAGATAACCTTTCGTTTATCAGCGACACGACAATCGCCGCATGTAATGGGCAAGGATGCCGAATGAAAGATAAATTCCGTGCAAACTTTGCGATAGCCCTTCCTGCCGCAATTCTTACAGTTATAATTATTTTGATAATATCTCTCAAAAGCGATGTGCAGGGAACTATTAAAAACGAATATCACCTTTTGCAAATTATCCCATATCTTTTAGTTCTTGCAGGCGGAATCATAGGTATAAACGTATTCATCGTCTTGTTCATTGGAATCTTAAGCGGTTCAATCATAATGCTTTTAACAGGGGCTATCCCGGCAATGCAGCTGCTTTCAAATATGGCGACAGGGGCTTCTAGCATGTACGAAACAACGATGGTAGCAATCCTCGTCAGTGCGATATGTGCTTTAATAAACAAATACGGCGGATTTATCGCTTTATTGAACGGAATTGAAAAAATTTTCAAAGGCAAAAAAGGCGGTCAACTCGGCATCGGAATTTTGGTCGGCGCAATGGATATTGCAACTGCAAACAACACTGTTGCAATCGTCATGGCAAACCCAATCGCAAAAGAGATGTCTGAACTGTACGGTATTTCTAACAAAAAAACAGCGTCGTTGCTCGACACGTTCTCATGCGTTTTTCAAGGGATAATTCCTTATGGAGCTCAGATGCTTGTCGCAATTTCTGCGGCAAACGGAATTGGAACTTCGGTGACTGCTTTTCAGATTATTCCATTCCTTTTCTATCCGTTCCTGCTTTGCTTAAGCACCCTCGTATTTATTTTTGTCATACCTGATAAAAAAAGTTAAAGCCCGGTTCCGGAAATATTGACAAATACATTATCCGCCCGCCCTTTTTGATCTGTTACAACAATTTCATAGCTGCCCGGGGGCGGAGCCCATTCTATGCTTTGGCCCGGTTTTGAGCGCCCTATAAACTGAGTGCCGTTAAACCACATCAATTCTGAAGTGTCCGCGTCTGCTGTGGCACAAAGCATTATCTTATTTTTTGATTGATTTTTGTAACGGAATACATAATCAGTGTTGCTCATCGGAGAGATAATTTCAGGCGGATATCCTTGTTTTTTGTAATCAAATTTATATTCCTCAGGTGGATATTCAGGCGGAATCATACGAGGTAAGCCTGCCTGCTCAAACAATTGCTGTAAATCGCTCGGCCAGAATTCGCGGACAACAGACTGCACGTAAGGTTTTTCTTCAGGTGTTTCGTCTGTCCTGTAGCCTGTCCGAGTGTCGATGTTTATCTTTCTGTGAATCTTGCATTTTTCAATAGGAGAGACGCCCGGTATAAACCACGCCAATTCTTTTGTCTTACAATTTTCGCTCGGAAGCCCGCCGCTTACCGAACACACTTCTACCTGGCGGCAATTTTCAGGATGAATCTCTTTTGGCAGCAACTGCGATTTTGGAATATCTGAGAGAACAGAATATGCGATATTGAACAGAAGCGGAGAAGCCATCAGCCTTCCGATAAAAGAATTGTTGCCTTCTCCATCAGCGTTACCAATCCAAACGACGCAGACATAACGGTCAAAAACCCCGACACTCCAGCAGTCTTTAAAACCTATCGATGTGCCTGTCTTATATGCAACCGGGATATCTTTTATTTCTTGAGGTTTTGTCGTGTACGGAGGCGTATTTTCTTCGAGCATCTTTCGGACTATAAATGCGCTTTCTTTACTTAAAAGACGTTTTCCGCTTCCAAGTTTTTGATTCGGTTCAAATTTCAAATCATACTGAACGCCATTGTTCGCAAGCGTTGCATACATTTTTGCAAGCTCCAACATCGAAACTTCGCATGAACCGAGCACGATTGACAGCCCGTAATAATCTTTATCTTTCATGCCGGAGACGCCTGAATCATGCATAAATCGGAAAAGATCATCTTGTCCCAATTGACGATTGAGATAAATTGCTGGAATATTGCGGCTATCTGAAAGCGCAAACCATGCCTGAACAGGTCCTTTAAAAACACTTGCGTAATTATCGGGAGTGTATTCGCTGAATGCCTGCGGAGTGTCTTTCAACATTGTTCTGTAATGAATGATTCCGTTATCGAGAGCTTTTGCGTAGATAAACGGTTTTAATGTTGAACCTGGAGAGCGTTTTGAAGTTGTGATATTCACCTGCCCTAAAATGCTGTTGTTGTAGTAGCCGGCAGAGCCGATGTTTGCAACAATTCCCATAGTTTTCCAGTCAAGAAGCAAGATAGCTCCATTTTTTATGCCAAAATGACTGTTTTGGTTGATATAAGAATTAAAGAGCTCTTCACATTTTCGCTGAAGAGGCAGATTTATCGACGTGCGAATTGTTTTATGGACAGGATTGTCTTCACGTTGAAGATTCAGCATTTCGGAAAAATGACGCGCTTCATTTGGAAATTTGCAAACACACGATATCTGCATGTCCATAAAAATTGCTTTATTTGAATCTTCGGGATGTTTTTCTACCCAAGCACCGAACAAAACCTGCCGTGCAGAGATGAGTTCAGATGGAGTTTTGTACAAAGTAGGAGCGCGTTTGACAGGATTTTGCGGAAGCACGCAGAGCATTATATTTTCCGATAAATTTAAGTTGCGGATATTTTTATTGAAATAATACCACGCTGCACTTTCAAACCCTTCAATATTTCCGCCGCACGGAGCAAGATTTACATAAGCGTTCAAAATGTCAGTCTTTGAAAAACATAATTCCAAGAATATCGCTTTACAAATCTGTTTTAATTTGCCGGAAATGCTTTTTGAATAGATGCCGTATTTTAGTTTTGCGACCTGCATCGTGATTGTAGAGGCGCCGATTCTCCGCGATTTTTTTACATAAGTTTCCCATGCGGCTTTTATCACTGCGACAAAATTGACGCCCCTGTGCCTATAAAAATATCTGTCTTCTTGCATCAAAAGCGCTTCAAGAAAAGGTTTTGGAAACTCGGAAACAGGTTTGTATATTCTGTATTTATCATCGGAAGTTAAAAAGACTTGCAGAAGTTCTCCGTTTTCATCTGAATAAGATTTTGAAAATTCAATACCGTTAAGAATATCTCCCCTGTTCCGTATATATGCAACACGGAAGACAAGGGCGATAATCAGAATAAAAAGAGTTGCCGCCGCTGCAAGGAAAATTTTAGCCTTGACAGACAGCGTTATCTTATTTTTCAATCTTGATAGGACTTTGTAGAGAAAGCGCACGAATATCCTTGTTATACATGCCTTCGGCAAACATAGGCGGAACAACGAAAGTTCCGGAATTTACAGCTTTTGCCCTATAAGTAAACGTATTCACATTTTCGGAGACTGTGCCGTATATGATGATGCGGTCTTCGCGGATATCGACGTAGTCGGCAGCCCAAGAGCCTGTATTGCCTTCGCGGATAGAAGGAATCTGAGTTTCAAACCCTGCCGGGCACATATCAATCATCGCAACATTTCTGATGGCTCCTTTTTTTGAGCGGAATGAAACTTTTACAGTGATTGTGTCGCCAACTTTGATTTTGTCGAGCTTTTTACCGTCTTCCGAAAGGTATTCGCGAGAAACTTCAAGACCGTCTTTTACATCAGCTGATGGTGCCTGTTTTTCGTATCCTGCCTGCGTTATTCCATAATACAGAGGCATAGATTTATCTGAAACAAACTTAATTTTTTTTGCATCGTCTGTAAAAGTTCCTTTTAGGACAGATTCTCCCTCCAACGCAATTTCCGATTCTTTTTTTTCTTCAATTGCAAACGCTTTGTAAACATCGGCTTTGTCTGTATAAGAATAGCTTTCAAAAGCGCGAATTGCGGCAGCAGTTGACATTGTATTGAAATAAGAATTTCCAAGATACGTGCAAAGCTCATCGACATCTTTTGATTTTATATCGCTGATTCTCTCAGGGAAGTATGACGCAATCACATCGATATATGTTGAGATGTAATGCAAACTGTTGTGATAGAACCACGAAGAATCGAAAGTTTTTCTATTTTTTACTTTTTGTAAGATTCCGGCAGCCTGTTTATCTTGTTTGAGCATTGCATAAGATGCAGAAAGATAAAGCCCTTCATAATCCGATGGTGTAAAGTTTTTGTATGAAATATCGCTTTCCAATCGTTCAATAAGAGATGTCGTGACAATATCATTTTTTGTAAGAATGTAGATTGCATACGACCGCAGATATATTCCGTATCGGCTGTCGTCATCTTCTTCTGCAATGTTACGGACGGCGTTGATAACTTTTGTAGACAGCGCTTGAGGAACGTAGAAGTCTTTTTTTTGCGCATCGACTAGGAATTCTGCACAATAGAGCGTGATGAAAGGCTCTACAGGGCTCTTGCTTGTCCAATATCCGATGTTTCCATCAGACTTCATTCGCGACTGAATGATTCCGATTGTGCTTGTGACCATCTGTTCTGCTTCGGCGTGCGTTTTTCCGCCGGCTTTTACAAAATCGTCGTAAAGATACGGATACGCTTTGCTTGTAATCTGTTCCGTACAACCGTAAGGATATTTTTCAAGATAAAAGCTTAAACCGTCAATAAATGAAACAGGCATATTTGAAACCGAAACATCACGTTGAGAATATTCGTTATACAACCTGTGATTTACATCTACTTCCGCTTTGTTGTTTTTAGAGACACCGGCTTTTACCCAAACTTGGTAAGGCATCGAAGGTCTTACGCTTAAAGTTGAAGATAGTGAAGAGCTTTCCGTCGCATCTGATGCTGTAAAACGGATTTCCGCTGCACCTAAAACTTCTTTTGCACGCACTTTAAAATTCGCAGTTGAATCTTTTCCCTCATTTATAGTCAAAGAAACTACTTGCTCTCCTTCAATTTTTAGATGCTCGCTTGGAACTGCCTTTAAAGAGATTTTGTCGCTGCCGCTTCCTTTATGATTGTTTGTGACTGTTACAGAGATATCAAATTCGTCTCCCGGAGCTACGGCGAGCGGAACATTCGGTGAAATTATAAACGTATTTTTTGCAAGCGTAGAAGTTTGTGCAACTCCCATTTTATCTTTAGAGACTGCAACAGCCATCACGCGAATATTTCCGTTGAAATAATCAGGGACGCTGTATTTTACCGTGCGCTTTTCAGGTCCTGTTTCAACAATTCCTGACCAGAAAACAACAGAAGCATTTTGTTTGCGCTTAAATGGATTGAGATTTTTTTCAAGCATCTTCATATCTGCGCCGCCGCCAGTTGCCCCAAGCGTTTTCAAAACGTTGAATTCCGGCAAAATCAAATCGAGAATCTGACTTGTCCGAACCTCGAGTGCACGTTTTTTAAAGAATTGCGCAAGAGGATCCGGAGTCTCATATCTGGCAACCTGAAGAATTCCTTCGTCGACAGCCATAATCACGATTCGTCCGCTATCGGAAGATGAATATTCTATGTTTAAATCTGTACCGGATTTAATTTCCTGCGGAACGTTGAGTTTTATTTTGTTTGTGCGGCGTCCACGCCCTACGCTAAACGGAATCGCTCCATAACAGAACGGACTCATAAATATTTCATCGGAAGCTATATCGCGTGTAAACATCACGTTGATATAGCCGTTTCCCTCGAGATTTTCCGGAATCGTGATTTTCTGCACTGTTGAAAGCTTGTTTGTTTTAAACCATTTGTAAGTGTAAACGTGGTCTCGTTCAATCGTAATAAGTCCGGTGCCGGCATAAGGCGCTTTGATAAACACTTCGGCAGTTGAACCGGGATTAAGGTCTCCGCTCTGCAATTTTAATTCAAGCTCCGCCGTGCGAGTGAGACTTCGTGAAACATTTTTGTCGCCGACAATTGTGTACTCTATCGTGTTGAAAACAAGCCCGGCTTTATCTGTCAAAGTGATTTTATATTCACCGGCAACATCGGAAGGGACGATATAATCTGTTCCGGCTTTGCTGATTTTGAGTTTTTCTTCTTTTACAGGATATGTTTTTTTTACAGATTGATATTTATACAATCCGTTAGACTGCTTTACGAGGGTCGAAATATAGCGAATGTCTTCGATTTTTAGAACGACATCGTCGAGGTCTATCTTTTCAAACTTTTGGTTGATTGCAATAAACGAAAGTTTCCGTACCGAATCGGCGTTGATATAGCTCAAAGACCCGTCGGCTTTATAGCCTACCATATATTTTAGCGGAGACACGAAAATGCTCGACTGGCTTGAAACGCTTCTGCCGCTCGCTTTTTCAAAACCCTCAGCGTAGAATTGCAGGCGATACGTCGCTTTTTCAAACTTTGAAATATCCAAATCAAACGAAGTTGTACCGTCTTCTTTTGTGACGTTTGTTCCAAGAAATTCCTCAAAAGATTTGTCTTTGCTGTACGGATCATAAAAACTGTAATCGGAATAACGGGAAGAGATTGGAAAACCCGGAGTTAAAAACATCTGACCTTTTATGTTGTTTCCGGCTGCAGGAGTTCCAAAAAGATTTCTGAGAGAGACTGTTCCTTTTAAGGTGCCGGGATTTATCCATCCGGTTTCCGGCAGCGGCTCAAAACTTGTTGCAATTGAAAGAGTGTCCGGCAAAAACTCTTCAACTTTTATTTGGGCAGAAGTTAAGAATTCCCGCTTTTCTTTGTCTTTGTAAATTTTAAGCAAGTAAAGGTTTGCGTTGTAATAGCCTGTCGGCGAATATTCTTGTGTCGCAAAATCAATTCCTTCAAACCCTGATGAAGAAAGCTGGATACGTTTGCTAAACACGACAGAACCGTTTGAATCTGTAATTTCAACTTCTACAGGCGTTCCTTTTAAGTCGATTTTCCAGTCACCAGCTTTTGCGATAATTCCAAAATGAGCAACCTCTCCAGGTCGATACATCCCACGATCGCTGAACATATACGCAGAGATTCTTTCCGGCTCTGAAAGTCCGTATTCTCCTCCAGTGTCAAAATTTGAATAGTCGAGAGAACGCCCAGTTCCCAAATACGGCATAAAAGACAAATCATTTTCTGTTTCTACAACAAACGCCGTCGGTCTGTGTTCATCGTTCGAATAGTAAACTGAAGGAAGTTTTGCATGCCCTTGAAAATCTGTCGCACTTTCAGCAATCGTGTTTCCGTTGAGTCCGACAATACGAACTCTCGCATGCTGAACAGGAGTTCCGGTGCTTATTGACTGGACAAAAATATCGCGGGAATTATCTGTGTTGCGTTTTACAATAAAGCCCAAATCTGTAACAAGAATCAACCTTCTGTCGTTCAGCTCCGAAACACCGGGATAATAGGACCCGAGCCTATGTTTATTCTCTACAACTTGAAACAAGAACAGCCCGTTTTTAAGATTTTTTGCAGGGCGGTTGTAAAGTTTTGAAGTAAAATCATACGAAAAATACGAAACTGTCTCTTCTGAAGGATTCGGGATATCATATTCGGAAATTTCAGATTCTGCGATGTTGTTTTCATTGAATCTATAGCTTTCAAATTGAAAATCTCTCATGTCACCGTTCGACATAGAAACAAGGTGGTTCACATCTTTTGGCATAATTCGAGAAAGACGATAATAGACTTTATCTACGCCTCGCGAATAAATAGCCAGCTGACGGCTTCCTGAAAGAGAAAGGATTGTACCTTCAGACATTATTGAAAGCTCTCTCGGATATCTTGGAACGCGAATAGTTTCTTCGTAGACATTTTCATCGTTATCGAAGTTGAGTTTGTATCCGCCAAAAAAGTTTATGCCGCCTGTAATCTTTATGTAAATAAAACGCTCAGGAGTTGCCCTGTATTTAAAACTGTTCAAAGTGTTTGCAGGTTCAGGACTCGGGATTGCAGATATGTCAATTTTATCTGCCATTTTTAAGACTTCGTCTGTTACATAGTCAGGCGTCCAAATAGCGTTCTTTTTTTCATACCATCCTTCAATAGCAAGCATATCTTTTGGAAGCTCGTACACGGCAATATGGCGTTCAAGCTCTTCGGGAGACACTGCCCCTATCGTTTCAATAGAGATGACTTGGTCATAATTCTGCTCGTTATTTTTTACAAGCGACGTTGAAATATTATCAAGATTTACGAAGTCGCTCATACCCGGAACGGAAACTGCCAAAAAATCAGTTTCGGAAGATTTTCCTCCAACTTGCGCTTCAATTCCTTTTCCCAAATTTATTTTCAATTCTGATGTATACGGAGGAATCGGAATATTTGCGGAAACAAGATATGCCTCCGTCGCATTTTTATTGAAGCTAACTTTGAAAGAGATATCTTCCGTGCGCTCTTTTGAACCTTTTGAATTTTTGTATTCAAGAGACATTTTTACGGCATTGTTGACAGTTTCTTTTACCATCGGATGTGACGCATTTATTGTCGCCGTCACGCGCTTTTCCGAAGGATTTTCAGGGTTGATATAAAATTCGCCGTCTTCAAGGTGTACGGAAAAAGCTTCCGTTTTAAAAGAAAAATCACCTTTCACCTTTACGTTATCCGAAAAAATTGAAGAAGGCATAGAAACCTTATATTTCGTATTGAGCTGCCATTTTTCGATAGGAGTAAACTGAAGGGTCTCATCGCCCAGCCATCCCCAGTTCCCCGAGATTGCCGGTGTGATTGTAATTTGAGAACTTGGAGCGCCGCCTGAGTCTTTGAGTTTTGCAACAGAGCTGTCAAAATAAACAAAAAGTTTATCAGGATTTCCATTTTCATCGAGCCGAGTGGAAGGTTCCGATACGGCATATTTGACAGAAACCTTGCTGCTTTTTGAATCTGAACCTTTGCAAGAATTAAAAAAAATAAGACTTGCCGATAAAAGCAATACCATCAGATGAGATTTGCAGTGGATTTTCATTAAAACAAACTCCTTTTTGTTATTTTGATTTTATTATTCGGATAATAGTATAACTGTCGTTCTAGAATCTGACACTCACCCCGACAGACGGACTAAGCCGGACTCCTTCTTTAAACTTATATTTTACCAACGCCGATTGTTCTTCAGAAACGCGGTCTCCGCTTCTTTTATTTTTTTGCAATTCCTGGCTGAAAACAGCTATGTCAAGAGCTAAATCCGCATAAATATCAACGTTATCAGCGACCCTCATGGATGCATATTGCTCAACCCCCAACGTGACTCCATAAAACACGGATTGGCGTGTTTTTCTATCGGTAACAGAGTGACGAACGTTGTTTGCGTCGTAATAATACATCGTGTCAGTTTTGCTGACGTTAAATACATTGACGATAAATCCTGTATTAAAAAAACTTATCAGTTTATATTTTTCCCAGCGGGAGTAATTAACTCCTACACCGGCAAAAAGACCTCCTCCGAATCCGCCGAAAAGCCCTTCTCTGTCGGCAATATATTGAGATTTTGACTTTGCAAGCCCGCCTTCAATTGAAAATTTATATGTAAATCCAAAATCATATAGTCTGCTGTAAGTTAGCCCGAAATCAATTTCGTCGGTGTTGATGTTTTTCTTTTCCCCAAAAGAAAAATAATTCGTCGGAGTACAAAATTGAATGCCAATATACTGATTCTTTTTTTTTGAAACTTGATTTTCGGAGTCCCGGCTTTTATCTCTCTCTTTTTCATAATTTTCTAAAAACTGCTCAAATTCTTCATCTTCTCCATCACTTTGAAAATATTGCGCGAATATGGAAGCATTGAACAAAAATAATGCTGAAATTATTAAAATAAACTTTTTCATTTTTTCTCCATTAGAAATTAGACGGATATTTTTCTTTAAGGGTCTGTGCTAAAGCCGAGCGAGTGATTTTACCGTTTTCATTTGTATAAAACTTTTCGTAAGGAATCTCAAAATCAGGCTCCGCTCCGTCGTCGATATCCGCATAAGAACCATCCGCCAGTTTTTTTACATATTCGGTTGATGTGGAGAATCTGAAAACTGTTGAATCGGGCAAAGATGTTGTAACGACATTGCAGGAACCACCGCCGCTTTTTTGTCCAATAATTTTAATTTCAGGGCAGCTTTCTTTAATCATACATGCAAAAGCGTTTGCGTTAGAAAAAGAAAAACCGCTGGTCAGCACGTAGAAATGGCAGTCTGAAAACCATTCATCAAGAGTTTTGGTTGTTCCGTTCAATGTCATTTTTGTAAATTCGTATTGAGCGGAATCTCCGAGAGAAATCGAAATATCGTAATATGCACCGGATGTGTTGTTGGTTTTGTGTTTTGTATACGAAGTTTTTGAAACGGCATATGTCAAAAAAGCGACGGCGGCTTCACAAGCAACATCACTTCCGCCTCCGTTGCAGGATTCATCAATTACAATGTTTCGAATTTTATTTCCGGTATGTGTCGAATTGTACTGTGCGATTTCATAAAGCGCTTTTACAATGAAAATCACGGTGTCGGCGTTTACAAAATCTTTTGCTTTGTCATAAGACGAATATTTATTGAACTGGCCCACAATGCTGTCTGTCGAAGTTCCGTCCAGTTTTTTAATTCTGTCTTCACCGTCCTCGGTCATCCAAAACGAATTGTTATAAATAAAACTGTCAAAAGTTATAAATGCCGTTTTTGAATTTTCGTCTATCACCAAAGCGTTTTTTGTCAACCACGCATCGAGTTTTTCCTGTGTAGGAGAATCTGCAAGATTCCTTGCTTCAAGTAAACCATAATAAATCTTAAAACCTTGATTTATTCTCTTATCATACTGCTGATTTTGTATGAATTCGTTTATTTCAGTTTTTTTCTGATATCTTGAAGGAGAAACAAAACCTGTGTGACCGCCATCATCTATCACATAGTTTAACAGCGTTGCCAATGCTTTATCTGCAACTTTCGGGTCGCTTGAAAACATATCGATTCCGAGTGCCCTGAGTTTGCCGTTATTGTTGACGTATTCATTAAAATCGGTCTTCGGATAATATGTCTGATAATTTGAAGTGTTGTTTTTTAAGCCGAAGAAATTATCAAAAAGAAAGCACATTGCACGGTAATTAAATTCGTTGAGCACCTTTGCGCGTTCTTTTTGCATCCCGAAACTATAATAAAAGGATGAGTTCAAATTTACGGAAAAACTGTTGTCAATAAGAGTTACATCGATTCCGTTATAAACAAATGTTACCTGATACGGTAAATAAAAAATATAAGACGCAATCTGCTGAGGTAAATAAAGTTCTCCGAACTTTTTTACCATTTTTATACCGTATTTGCCTAAATCAAAAGTGACAGGACTTTTATTGTTTGCGGAAGCCGAGATATTTACGCCGCAATATTTTGCAGTTCCAACATAGCCGAAAAATTCGTCATAATCATCAAAAGTGATTTTTTGGGTACTGCAATCAAGAATTACGGAAGTATTTTTGTATTCTATCTTGAATCCGTTTTCAATTGAAAAAATTTTGTAGTCTATGCCGAAAAATATTTTTGAAATAAGCTTCAGTGAAGAAAGGCTTATGTACGGAACATCAAAATAGCCTTTCGGAAAATATAGATAATCATCACCTAAACTTTTTTTATATCCGTAGATATGATAGGAAACTCTTTTTCTGTCCCTAATACCGATATCGGAGATTTCAGGAAGAGGCTCTCCGCCGATAAACCCGTCAACAACAGAAAAATTATTGTCGAAGTTACACGATGCCGTCATAAATACGGATGACAACAGAGCTATGTCTGCGAACAGCTTCACTGCATTTTTAAAATTTTTTTTATAATAACCAATTTTTTTTACCGTTTTTATTAAGTTTTTTGTTATCATACGGTCATTTTATCACTAATATATTTCATCTTCAATTCCTTGAGCTTTAATCCGTTTGCGCCGACGTTTATTCTGCTCACACAAACTCTTGCCGGAAAAATCATGTTTTTTGTGAGAGCAACATCTTTCCCATCTGTTCCGTTGAATGTAAAACTTGTTGCGGGAGTTCCCTGCAAAAATATCGTGACAGGAATCTGAGCAAGTACTCCCATCTCCGAGCTTCCCGTCAAAGTGATTTCGTATGTCCCGACATCTTTTACTTCAAACCCGAACGCAAAGTTAGAAAAAGCTTTACTTTCCTGATACGTAAGATCAAATTTATATTCTTTATCTTTTTTGATTTCCGTAAACTCAAGGTTGTCTACATTTATTTCATCAGGGTCTTTCGGACGATTTATGATTTGAACTTTTTCTTCTGTTCCCATAAGTCGTTTCATAGCGTATGTTTTCATCACGTGGCGCAAAATATTCATTGCATTTCGCTGTAATTCACCGAGCGTAAGGCTCCCGTCTTTCAAAGATTCGAGAGTGTTGTCTCCCTCAGGATTTTCTTTAGCAGACGAACAACACATGTAAATATCGTTTTGGGCTCTAGTCATTGCGGCAAAATTGTGTTTATTAGGTTCAAGGTTGTCTTCATCGTTGATGTTTGCCCACCAGTCTGTCATCTCAATTCCGGTGAACCCCCATTCTTTTCTCAAGACAACCGTATCAAGGTCATAGTTTCCCGCTGTCCAAATTCCGTTGACTTTTCCATAAGTAGACATGACAGAATCAGCTCCGTTTTCGACTGCAATTTCAAACCCTTTGAGATAGATTTCGCGGAGTGCACGCTCTGAGACTTCCGCATTGAAAAAATTCCGCCGAGTCTCCTGATTGTTTGCGCAAAAATGCTTCATCGTTCCGGTAACGCCTTGAGACTGAAGTCCTTTTATCATTGCAGAGCCAATTTGACCTGTAATATAAGGATCTTCTGAGAAATATTCAAAGTTGCGCCCGTTCAGCGGATGACGGTGAATATTCATTCCCGGTCCCAAAAGATTGTCAACTTTTTTTGAACACATCTCCATTCCTGTAAAAGTATACAGCTCTTTTACAAGCTTGCGGTTGAATGTGCTCGCGAGCAAAGTCCCATTTGGCAAAGAGAATGCTTTTATTCCGCTGTCAAGTCTCATCCCAGAAGGTCCGTCGTCTGAGCAAACAGTCGCAATTCCCATCTCTTTTAGATGCGGAGAAACTCCTCCATAAGCAGATGCAGTTCCCGGAGTCACCAGACTGGAACCCATTCCTTCGCCACGGATGATGCAGCTTAAATCTTCATCGGAAAGCTGAGCGGTAAACTGTTCTAGACTGACATTGCCATGAACAACATCTGAAAGTTTATAATTTGTGTCTGTCTGTTTTATCTCTTGAGGAAGTTCTGAGGCACGGCGAACTTTCATCGATTTAATCCTCTTCGGCGCTTTTTCCATCGTGATTTTGCCGTTTTCGTTGTGCCATCGTTCAAAATCTGTAACGGCTGCCAAAACTTGTTCGCATTTTTTTATCACAATGAGTTTTTCCAAATTGAATTTGAAAATTTCCGTTGCAGAGCGGACATCTGACCCTGCAAACACTTTGTATTCGCCTGCCTCTAAAATCCATGAGTATTTATTTCCTGTTGAACACTCCGCTCCATCATCATAAGAAGCAAACGTTTTGTATAAAACTGTAAAATCGAGAGTCTCAGATTCTCCTGCACAAAGGTTTTTCGTTTTTTCAAAGTCTACGAGAACACGGCTTGCTTTTCCAAGTTTCCCATTCGGAGATTGAACATAAACCTGAACAACTTCTTTTCCTGATACCGCTCCTGTATTTTTGACGTTTACGCTGACTTTAAAAACCTGATTTTTTTCATCGTTAGAAGATTTGGCGGCTGAGATATCAAAACTCGTGTAAGAAAGTCCAAAACCAAATGGATACATAACTTTATCTTTTGCGAATGTTTCAAAATATCGATAGCCTACAAAAATATCTTCTTGATAAACGTTTCCGTCATTCCCGCCAAAATTCTTATCTGATGGGTAATCTTCAATTTTGTTTGCAATTGTGTCTGTCAATTTTCCCGATGGAGAGATTTTCCCCGTGAGAATATCTGCAGTTCCAAGCCCTCCCTGCATGCCTCCTTGCCAAACATACATAACAGCTTCCGGTTTATACTTTGTGACAAAACTCATGTCGATTATGTTGCCGACATTCAAAAGCACTACCATTTTTTTAAAAGCGGTTCGAACTTTCTTCATCATATCTTCTTCGGCTTTTGTCAAAAGGTATGAGCCTTCTTTGTATAAATTATCTCTGTCTTCACCAGCCGTTCGTCCTATAATCACAATTGCAACATCGCTTTCAGCTGACGCTTCTTCAACGAGTTCTTGTGTTAAAGGCATCTCTTCCTGATTCCAAGGCTCCTGTCCCCAGCCTATCCCCGCGTCAAACGGATGATTTTTTTCCCAGTCTGCATATATTTTGCGAAGTTTTTTATTGATAACAACGCCGCCTCTTGATTCGAGTCCTTCAGGAATGCTCCAGACTTTTGTGATGTTTACCATTCCTCCTGAACCGGTTCCACTTTTATAGTAAGAATCTTGAATGCGCCCGAAAATCGAAACTTTCTCGCCTTTTAAAAGAGGAAGAACATTGCCTTTATTTTCAAGAAGCACGCAGCCCTCAGCGATTGCCTTTTCTGCCATTTCTTCATATTTTTTCCAATCTAAAATTTTCATGTCATTCTCCTACAAAAAATCTGTTTAGCGTTTCTTTTTCATTTTATTCAAAGATTCCGTTCCCAACAAAATTATCACCGCAAAACACATCAGAAAAAACGGATAGAGCCCTAGCCCCGTGTGTGACGCAATCACTCCAAAAATCGGAGGCATAAATGTTGAACCAGTATAAGCACTCGCCATCTGAACGCCTACAATCGCTTGAGAATTCTCCCGTCCGAAGTTTGAAGGTGTTGCATGAATTATGCTTGGGTAAATTGGGGCGCAGCCTAAACCGATGACAATCAGCCCGGCAAGCGCAATAAAATCAATTTTAAGAGGAAGCGCAACCATTACGATTCCTACAATTGCCGTAAAAATTCCAACGCGAATCATGTTGCGGTCACCGGCTCTGTTTGCAACAAATCCATTTAGAAAACGTCCGCCTGTAATTCCAAGATAAAATAAAGATGAAAAACGTGCGGCAATTTCAGGTTCAATTCCACGATATTTTACAAGATACGAGCTTGCCCACAGACCTGTTGAACTTTCCATCGCACAATAACCGAAAAATGAAAACAGGATAAGCGGGACTCCACGAATTTTAAAAATAGATGAGAGAGTATGTTTTACGGGAATCACATCTTCCCCTGAATCCGAATAAAACTTTTTCGTGGCGTCGACTTGTTTTTTCCAAAGAGGAAGCGTTGCAATTAAAACAAAAGTGAGTGCAATCTGAATAATTGAGATAGCTCTGTACCCACCTCTCCAGCCGACAGCTTTTGTAAGGAAAAAGCCCATTACATAAGGACCGGTCGACGCCCCTACTCCCCAAAAACAATGAAGCCAGCTCATGTGACGTGATTTATAATGCAGAGCGACAAAGTTGTTCAATGCGGAATCTACAGCACCGGCCCCAAGCCCATACGGAATCGCCCATATACATATAGCGACAAAATTTGATGAAAAAGAAAATCCCAACAAGGCGACTGCCGTTGTGGCAACAGAAATCGTAGTTACAAGTCCAGTCCCGAATCTGCGGTTTAAGCGGTCACTGTTCAAACTTGAAACAATCGTGCACCCGGCGATTATCATACTTACAATTCCTGCATACGAAAGAGGAACTTTTAATTCAGGCCCCATAATCGGCCATGCCGACCCGAGCAATGCATCCGGCAATCCGAGGCTGATAAAAGCGATGTAGATTATCGGCAATAAAAGTGAAATCATAATTCTCCAAAAAACTTTACGAAATTTACGATTTTTTCAAAAGTTATAATTGAAATATACAGCCTTATCGTTGCAGAGAATATAACAAAAATATAATAATTATGTTAAATCCTAGCCTTGCGGAGAAGCATTGTGCGATTTTTTTATGATATACCGTTGAACTATGCCGCTTCCCTGCGAAATTAAAATTGCGCAGAACATGACAACGCAGCCAAGTATCTCGCGTGCTGTCAAAGTCTCGTGAAGCAAAATCGCAGCAGATAACACGGCAAAGACAGATTCCGTGCACATTATCAAAGAGGCAATCGTCGCTTCACAATGTTTTTGGCCGACAACCTGAAACGTGTATGCAATTCCGCAGCTCATAATTCCGGCATACAAAAGCGATCCTGAAGCAGTTTTTATTGAGTGCCATTCAGGTTTTTCAAAAATAAACATCAAAACAAGCGAGATAATTCCTGCAACAAAAAACTGAACGCATGAAAGTTTAATCCCGTCGCAATGCTCTCCAAATCTTTCGATTGCAAGAATCTGACAGCTGAACAGCAATGCGCTTATGAGAGCCAAAACATCGCCTCGGTTTAAATCTGTGAACCCTGCTCCTTTTGGAAAACTCAAAAAGTAAATTCCAAGAAATCCAAAGCCAATGCAAATCCAAGTTATCAGCGGAATGCGTTTTTTAAAAAAAAGACCAATCAGCGGAACAAAAAACATGTACATCGAAGTGAGAAACGCAATCTTGCCTGCCGTTGAATAATTAAAAGCAAACTGCTGAATGTTTGTTGCAGCGCATAGAAAAAATCCTAAAATAATTCCGTATTTTACAGTCTTCTTGCCCTGAATTTTACGACCTTCAAGCTGTTTTTCTGTCATTGTGCAAGCGGAAAGTTTATCACGCACAATTATAAAAGGAAGCAAAACCATCGCTCCCATTAAAGTGCGAATTCCCATAAAAGTAAAAGCTTGAACAGATTCCGCTCCTACACTCTGCGAAACAAAAGAACTTCCCCAGATGACAGCGGTAATCAATAAAATGAAAACCCCTTTTAGAGATGTTTGAGATTTAGTCATGGTCAAAATATACAAGTTAATTTGATGTCGGGCAAGCAGCCGTCTATTGCCGATTTTTTGCTGCGTCTTTATTTTTCAAAATATTCAAAAGCGTCTATTATATCAAGGTAAACGCCGTCAAAGCCTGCCGCAACAATCTTTTCAAGGTAATCAAAGACAATTTTTTGCCATTCAAAATCCCAGTATTTTACTTTGTAGTTTCCTTCAAGTTGAGGATTCTCTCCTGCCCAATCCAAATTCAGTTCACAGAGCCAAAAAGGAGCTTGTTTTGTAAGGACACCGTTTGAAGTAACCCAAGATGTCTTCCAATAATCGCGATACGCTTCGGCTTCTCCAATGCTTAAGTAAGCTATCACGAGCCTTTTGCCACCGGAAGCCTTTTTTTTCAACGAATCTATCTGTGAAAAAGAATATGTGATGCCTGCCGCAGCGTCGATAAAAGGGTCGATAATTAAAATATCATAATCAGTTTTTTGCAGTGCAGAGACTACATTTTTTCCGCAGGAATCGCCTTTCATATAATTTTCTGCGTTCAATAAAAAAAGGAAATTTTTCGCATCGGTCAGTTTATTTATATCTTTCTGATTGCTTTTATTCGGATAATATTGACGAAGCAGGCTGAACTTTGAATCAAGCTCAGGAATTAAATTCAGATTTTTATAAGGTGCGGCAAATCCGATAAACCCTTCCCTATCATTTTTTGTGTACGAATCCACAATCCCCCAAGTGCTTCCCGCATAATCGGCAGAAATAACAGCAATACCCTCTTTTTGATACGGTTTTATAAGTTTTAGAAAATAATCAGTATACTCGGATTCCGTATCATCTTTATTTTTTGTATCAAATATTGAAGAAGAATAAAACATATCTTCTCGCCCAATTCCGTCGATTGCCTTAAGATAAGTTTTGTCAAAATCGGCAAGCTCTTCGTCTGTCGGATTATCCCATTGATTAAAGCAGTTTTTGTCCCACGCAACTTCTGTCCCGTTTTGCGGAATTATATTAAAAGCCCGATTTTTATTCTTAGCAAAATCGGAAATCTTTTCTACAAAGAGCCTCATCTCCGCACGATAATTGATTTCGGATTTATCGGAAGAACTTTGATTGCTTTTGCAGCAGCAAACTATGCAACATACGAAAACTACACAAGCTGAAAAGAACAGAATATTAAAAATCTTTAATCTCATGACAATTCCTACACCTTTATTTTAATAAAAATATGAGATTACTTCTATTCTTTTCTATAAACACGGAGTTTCATTTTCTAAACTTTCAAAACATTGACAAAACCTTTGCATAATATTATTTTGACTTATCTTTTTATAACTATGAAATATTTAAGACAATTTTTAATTATAATTACAATCTCTCTGATTGGAGAAATTCTCAAAGAACTGATTCCTGTCTCTATCCCTGCAAGCATCTACGGAATGCTGATTTTGTTTGTGTGTCTGATGACAGGATTCATTAAAATTGAACACGTAAAAGACGTCGGAAAATTTTTAATTGAAATAATGCCGATTATGTTTATTCCGGCGGGAGTCGGCTTGATGTCTTCTTGGGACGTTCTTCGTCCGGCTTTGATTCCAATCATCATAATCACTGTTGTAACAATTATTACAGTTATGGCGGCAACAGGGCTCGTTTCGCAAAGCATTATCCGCTTTAGAAAGTCAAAAAAATCAGATTCAGAGGAGCCAAAAGATGAATGATTTTTTTACACAGTCGGCATTTATAGGAGTTGCACTGAGCATCCTCTCGTACGAAATAGGAAATCTGCTCAAGCGCTATCTAAAACTCGCAATTTTAAATCCGCTTTTGATTTCTATCGCAGTGACGATTTTATTCCTTATATTTTCAAAAACCGATTACAAAACGTATGAAGCAGGCGCAAAATATCTGAGCTGGTTTTTAACACCTGCAACAGTTTGTCTGGCAATCCCCCTTTACGAACAAATTCATTTGCTTCAAAAAAATTGGAAAGCAGTGATATTCGGCATAATATCGGGTGTGCTCACAAGCCTTTTTACGATTTTTATACTTTCAAAAATTATGGGTCTTTCTCACTCTCAGTACGTCACTCTGCTTCCAAAATCGATTACAACAGCAATAGGAATGGATGTCAGCAAAGAGCTCGGAGGCCACGTTACAATCACAGTTGCAGTGATTGTGATTACAGGCGTACTCGGAAATATATTCGGCGAAACAATCTGCAAAATATTTAGAATAACGGAACCGATTTCAAAAGGGCTGGCACTCGGTGCTGCAAGTCATGCAATCGGGACAGCAAAGGCAATGGAAATGGGAGAGATAGAAGGAGCGATGAGTAGCCTTTCTATCGTAGTTACAGGAATTTTTACAGTAGCAGGAAGTTCCATGTTTGCAAAATTTTTGTAAGTGAATTGAAAACCTTAAGCTCCACGTGACAAATATTCTGTAATATTCGACTCAAAAAGAATTCTATAAGCAGCAGCGCTTTCTTTATCTTGCCTACAAGGGAGAAAATTTTACATAGTTTAAATGGCATGTTATAATTTGCGGTATTATCTGCGTGAGGAGAAAAGATGAAAAAATTTTATCGTTTTTTAACTGTTCTGGTAGCCGTTGCCTCTATCGGCGTTTTTGGCTGTCATCACTCCTTTCAGGAAGAAACTCCTGAAAAAGCAAAAACCGGTTACGGCAATTTGACCGTCAAATTCAGCGGTACGCCGGAAGAAGGCTCTGCACTGGAAAACTGTTCAATAACTGTCAGCGGATTCGAAATGGCCGACATTTGTTTATCTGACGCAACAGGGCTCGCGAGCGGAGTTGCCATGGAACGAATTCCAGTTGGCAAAAATCGCGTCGTTCTCGTCCGTGCAAAAAAGACGATTAAAAGCGTTCTTGAAAACCTTGACGGCACAACTCTATACGCTGTTGCCGATATAAACGACGGCGAGACAACAACAGTTACTGTAGGATATGCTTCATCTGCCGTCGGCTCTGTCTTTTACGAACTTATACAGAAAAAGTTTGACGTTTCTTCTTTGACAGTAGACGAGGTAAAGAGCCATCTACCATCCGGCGTAAAACCGGGATTGATAAACACAAAAGCCCTCGCCGAAGATATCAAAAATAAGACGATACAACCTCAAGCGTCATACAAATTAAACGGCGGCACTGTGAGTTTTACCTCGATGTCTACACTTTCCGACGTAAGCATACACGTAAACGACGGAGCTTCGGGAAAACTTACAGGAATGACATCAGGCTCGCCGGCTACAATCTCAGGAGTTGCCCCCGGCACGTGGACTTTTTACATAATTCAAAACAACTCAATCCTGTATGACAAGCAAATCTCAGTCAGCGAAGGGCAATCTGTGGACGTGGGAAGCATTTCGCTGAAAACGCCAAATCCGCGCCTTGAAAATGCGGATGGCAGCGAACTTACTTATTTTGGGCTTATCACAGGAGAACATAAAACTGTATACTTAAACTGCCGCACTGTTGACGGCGAAACACCTCTCGATGCCGACATCTACTACACTCTTGACGGCTCTGCACCGACTGACACAAGCACAAAATACACAACTGCAGGAATCACCGTTTCTATCGGCACAAAATTAAAAGCGTTTGCACTCAAACCAGGTTTAGTGCAATCTGATATTTTGGAATGCGAATTTGTCCTTGCAGGTTTGGGAAAAATGCATCCTACAAGCGGCGCATTCAGTCCAGCCGGAGAAGAAAATTGGAAAAATGAGAGTTGGGAACTCGGTGCGCATATTTCAGGCGACGAGACGACTTTCGCACTTTATTCTGCAAATGCTTCTAAAATTCTCCTTGAAATTTATGAAAATGCGTACGGAAGCAATGCGAAATATGACTATTGGATGCAGAAAGGCACTGACGATATTTGGCGTGCAAAAATCAAATCTGCTCCGAAAGGAACAATTTACGCATTCCGCTGTTGGGGACCGAACTGGACGTTCAATGAGAATTGGGCACGCGGAGGAAGCGACAAAGGATTTATAAGCGATGTCGACGCTGACGGAAACCGTTTTAACCCGAACAAAGTGCTCTTTGACCCATATACGCGCGAAATGACGCATGACAAATCAAATCCGATCGCACTTGGAAGCGGACAAGACAACAAGATGTACGGCACAGGCAGTGATAATTATAAAAGCATGCCGCGCCGCAATTTTGACACCGGCAAATATGCTCCAAAAGGATATGTCATACAGGACAATACTTCTTTTGGCACTAAACCTAATATCCCTCAAGAAAAAGCATTGATTTATGAAGCGCACGTGCGCGGTATCACAAAACACCCTTCATCTGCAAATCTTAATACAATTTTGAGCGGGTTTGACGGATTCGGCTCTGTTTCCAACATTCCTGAAGACAAACGAGGAACTTATGCGGGTGCAGCATTGCTGATTCCGTATCTTAAAGGGCTTGGAATCAACACGATAGAGCTTTTGCCTGTTCACGAAACAGACAACGATGCAAATCCGGATGATGCGCCCGGCGGAAATTTCTGGGGCTACATGACTTACGGATTTTTTGCGCCTGACCGCCGCTATTCAAGCGATAAGAGTGCAGGCGGTCCTACAAAAGAGTTTAAGGAGATGGTAAGCAAATTCCATGAAGCCGGAATGGAAGTCTACCTTGACGTTGTATATAACCATACAGGCGAAGGCGGACTATGGGGTACGGGCAAATTTGATACTGTTGAGTTGACCTTTATGCACGGCATCGATAACAGCACGTATTACAGCCTGACTACCGATAAAAAATCATATTGGGAGTCTACCGGCTGCGGTAATAATATGCAGTGCGATAATTCGGTTGTACAAAAATTTATTTTGGACTCGCTCTCATATTGGATTAAAGACATGGGTGTCGACGGATTCCGCTTTGACCTTGCAACCGTGCTGGGACGCGAAAAGAATTCCGCCGGAGACTGGGTTTACAATCAAAATTCTGACACGCTTAAAAAGATAGTCCAGCTCGGCAATGAGAACTATGTAGAGATGATTGCCGAAAGCTGGGATTGCGGCAGTGATTCCTACCAAGTCGGAAACTTCCCGCAAGGATGGGGAGGCTGGAACGGACGATACCGCGATGAAATCAGAAGCTACATCGGAACGGGAAGTCGCGGAAAAGCAAACGACTTTATCTACGGAGATTACGACCATTTTAATAATGAAGGCGGTCCTCATAAATCCGTAAACTTTATTGTTGCGCATGACGGTTTTACTCTTGCCGACTTGTGCAGTTATCAGGGTGCGGGAAACTATCAGAATGATAAAGTAAACTGGCCGTTCGGTCCGAGCGACGGCGGCAACGGCGACACAAACACGTTAGGATTCGGCACAGAGCAAAAAGACAAGCGTCAGGCTGCACGCAATTATATCGCCGTTCAGATGATGAGCCGCGGCGTTCCGATGATTGTCTACGGCGATGAGTTCGGACGCACGCAGAACGGCAACAACAATCCGTATAATATCGACAGCGTTGCAACGTGGAACAACTACAACATGATAAATACAGCTTCTCCGCACGTGATTGCAACCGGCGGCACGGGCGAGACGTATCACAACAACTTCGGCACATTCGGCAATACAAAAAACAAAAACGGCAACTTTGAATTTGCCAAATATATGATGAAGCTGCGCGCAAGCGAACCGGCACTCAATCAAACTGATTACAATGTTACTTACGAGTTTAAGAAAGAAAACGGAACGGACAATCTATCCGACGGCGACCGATGTGTTTGGCTTCGCATAAAAGGAAGCTCGATTTTAGAAGGAAGCGACTACCTCGTGTTTATGAATATGTACACGACAAACGTGAACTATGCAATCCCGACTGAAAGCGGATATTCATGGGTGCGCTTGGCCGATACGGCAAACTGGGCAGAAACAGACTTCAACTGTTGGAATTTGGACAAAGGAGCTTCTATTTCCGGAAGTTACAGCGTAGCTCCTTGGTCTGTTGTTATTCTAAAACGAGTTTTAACATCTTCTCTACCGGAACAGATAGCGGCCCCAGTCATCAGCGGAAACACACCGTTTGCCTCAACAACGAGCGTAACAATTACGTGTGCAACAACCGGTGCGGAAATCTATTATACGACCGACGGAACAGACCCGACTTCCTCAAGTCAAAAATATAATTCACCAATTCCGCTGTCGGAAAGTAAAACTATAAAAGCCGTTTCAAAAAAAGACGGACGATACTCAGATATTACAACAAAATCATTTGTAAAAGGCACAGTTGCCCAAGTTCCAAAAGGCGGCGTCATGATTCAAGCGTTTAACTGGGCGAGCGCACCGCGAGGAAACTCTTCTCAATGGAACAAATGGTACAATGTAATAAATAGTAACGCTTCCGCTATAAAAGATAAGTTTGCCTACGCGTGGTTCCCGCCGCCGGGTAAGAGTTCTTCAGATTCATCTGAAGGCTACGCTCCTACGGAAATCAATGACTTGAACAACTATTACGGAACGGAAGCGGAACTTAAAGCTGCAATAACATCGTTAAGTCCTTGCAAAGCGATTGCCGACATCGTTGTAAACCACCGCGGCGGTACAACTTCGTGGGGTGATTTTACAAATCCAGATTGGGGCGTTGTAAAAGGCGTAAACTATAAAGCAATCTGCTCGGATGACGAAGGATTTACAAGCGAGCCCCTCCTTATGGGTCAAGTTCCCAATGAAATGCGAGGCGCACCTGACACCGGAGAATCATATGGAGCTTCCCGCGACCTTGACCATACAAACCCCGCAGTTCAGCAAGGCATCACAACATGGATGAACGCCATTTTACGACAGGCAGGATTTTACGGTTGGCGTTACGACTTTGTAAAAGGGTTTGACGGAAAATACGTCGGACAATACAACAGAGATACGCTTGCCGAATTCTCCGTAGGCGAATACTGGCCTACAGCCGGATTCAGTGCTTCAGATCCCGGTGCTTGGGGTAATGCGATAAAGAACTGGGTAGAAAAGACGGAAGAAGGCGGCTCTCGTTCTCGAGCATTCGATTTTGCGCTCAAGGGAATTATGAACAACGTTTTCGGCTCAGGAAACAGCTCCAGCCCTAATGCAGCAAATATTCCCAACGGGAATTACGGTTTGCTTGCAGATCAGGCAAGTTTAATGAAGAGTCAGCCTAATGATGCCGTAACGTTTGTAGACAATCACGATACCGGCTCCACACAAAAGCATTGGTTCCTTGACCCAGCTGATGTCGGAACGGCTTACTCCTTTATTTTGACGCATCCGGGCTTTCCTTGCGTTGCATGGCAGCATTACTTTACGGCAGCGGAAAGCGGTCATGCGGGAGATTTGCAGTACATCGGAGACACGACAGTTCCCGGCACAAGCAAAACTTATCGGCAACACATCGATTATCTTATAGACTTGCGTAAAACGTGTGGAATAGAATACGACAGCCCTCTTGAAGTGCTCAAAGCCGAAAATTCCGTGTATGCGGCAAAAATCTCCGGCAAAAGCGGAGAGCTTGTGGTCGTGATCGGAACCGAAGGAGTATATGCTCCTTCCGGCGTCGGCTACGATAATAACCATGCAGTCTACGGCGGAACAAATTTTACAATTTGGCATAAAGGCGAGGACGGTACATACGGTGCCGGAACTCCGGCAACTTATACTGTTACAGGAATGCCAAATTACTGGGGAGATGCCGGTGCTAAGCAGTATGTTTGGATTTTCAACGGAACTGACGGTGACCACTGGGTTAAAGCAAATTTTGATTCCGGGACAAACACTTTGACATTCTCTACTGTATGGAATTTTACCAAGCTAATTACAGTGCGAATGAATCCAAGTCGTCCTGATCTTCCGAGTTGGGATGCAAAGTGGAATAAATCTAAAGACCTTTTGCTCAGCGGAAATACTGCGGTATATCAAGAAGAAACGCCGTAATTATAAATGCAGTCTATATATAGCCGTGCAAGTTTCTCGCACGGCTATTTTTATTTCTCCTCATCTGCTCATTTTACCTCACCTACCCGCCATCGTAAAAAGTTCAATAACAATTGTTTCGTCTTTATCTATGATAACCTTATGCTTATTAAAATTACCGGGAACGCTTTTTGACCTGTAATTGCTAAAGCCAAACGGTTCTTTTGGAATTCCCATAAAACCGCTGTTGATGATGCCGTCACCATTTAAATCTTGGAATACACAAAAAGCATATTCGCCGTCGGGTAATTCAAGGGCAGTTTCGATTTCTGTTGAAGTCGGAACCAATTCCAGTTTCATAAAAGGGCTTTTTGTTTTGAAACTCTCTTCACAATCATGAACGCTCACGATTACCTTTCCGCAATTATCACATTCGCCGCTTTCAGAAACGACAGACTTTATTTTTAATTTTATATTATGCGCAAACGCAATCGATAAAATAAAAAATTCAAAAAATAATACCGTTATCTTCTTTTTCATAAACTTTTCCTTATTTTAATAATTCTTAAACAGACATTGCTCAAGCATTCGTTTTCCAATAATCGTCAAGGCTTTATGAGGGCATGAATTTACACAGCGGTAGCAAATCGTGCAATTATTCCCGATCAAAACTGCTTTTCCATTTTCGATGCGAATTGACTTTGTTGGGCACTGTTTTTCGCACAATGCACAGCCCGTGCACTTTTCAACGTCAGTTCGCAAATTTTTTCTGTGTTTTTCTGCCTCACGTAAAAACCATAGGCGCTGCCCGAATAGCCCTGCAATGTGATTATAAAAATGAAGTCCTTCTTGAGGATATTTTTTTGAATTGATTAAATCGGCAGTTTTTCTAATTTTTTCCTCTGTATTTTTTATTATATTTTTATTTTCCTGCGGTGATTTTTTGAGCAGTCCAACGTCTCCAATCACATCCGGCATTTTTAGATGGACTCCACCCAAAATTTCAGCACCATATTTTTTTAACAGCCGAGCAGAGCACCCAGTCCCATCTCCGCTAAAAAGCCCCATAGTCGCAATCAAAAAAACTTTTTTCCCTCTAAAGACCTTAGAATTATTGTTGATAAAATCCCTTACAATAAAAGGAATATTGCTGAAATGCACAGGATATGCAAAACAAAAAAAATCAGATTTCTTTATCGCTTGGATCGCACCTTCATCTTCAATGGAAAAAACGCTTTCGTTTCCCGTCAACTTTGAAAATTCTTTTGCACAATGCTTTGTATTTCCGTTTCCGCTAAAATAAATTATTTTCATTGTCCTATTCCTTTTAATTCTTTGCATTCGTACAATGAAATAAAATCGCAAATTTTCTCTTTCCAATTTTTGTCATAAGTTACGTTTTTCATTGTTGCCAAAGAAGTTAACCCATGAATATAAGCCCAAAGAGAGATGACAATATCGTTTTGCTTGTTTTCAGCGCATCTGTTTGTCTTTAAAATGCTCAAGACAAGATTTTTGAAGATTTCGTATGGCTTATAATTTGTTCCAGATGGCGCCACATTTCGTAAATCAAGAGAGATATTTGCATGTCCAAAAAGAAAATTGTAATAATTCGGATTATCAACAAAAAAATTAAAATACGTTTCACCAAGTTTTAATAGCGGATTTTCAGAGCCGGAAATTTCTTTGAGTGCTTTTTCAAGGCTTTCAGAAAACAATTCTGTGATATATTCCTGCATAGCTTTTAAAAGTTCGTCCTTATTTTTAAAATGGCTGTAAGGCGCCCCATGGGAAACTTTACATTCTGCCGCAACTTTTCTTAACGAACAAGACAGAATCCCGTCACGTGCAACTAAAGAAATTCCAGCTTCTAACAATTCACTTCTTAAATCTTCATGATGATAAGTATCCATAAATATTTGCTCCAAAAGTTTTAATCTTTATACTGTAAAGATACATCATTAACTAGACACTGTCAATATGTATTTTTTTTGTCGTTTGCGTGAAGAATCTACTTTGAAAATTCGCATTGCGTGGCGACATAATACGCAAATTACTTGAAACATTTCTAAAATTATGTATAAATGCACTGATTGAGGTTTAAATGAATATCAAAATTAAACGGATATGTATGTCACTTTTTGGGGTTATTATCTGTGCCATAAGCGTAGGTATATTCAAGATTGCGGCACTTGGCGTTGACCCGTTTCAATCTCTGATGGCAGGGCTCGACAAGTTGATTCCTATTCGGTTTGGAACTTTATATGTGATTGTAAACGCAATCTTGCTGATTTTTAGCCTCATCGTCGATAGGCACAACATCGGAATTGCAACTTTTATCAATCTGTTTTTACTTGGCTACATCACAGAATTTACTCACAATTATTTGCAGACAGTAATTGCTGAACCTTCCATTTTTGTGCGCATTATCTGTTTGATTGTAGGAATCGTGGTCATCTGTTTCGGCTCTGCTTTTTACATGACTGCTGACCTCGGAGTTTCTACTTACGATGCCGTTGCGATTGTGATGTCTAACAAATGGAAATGGGGCAAGTTTAAATACGTCAGAATTGCAACAGATTTTGTCTGCGTGTTTCTTGGCATTATTTGCTTTATTTTGGGCGGCGGAAAAATTTCTGCAATTCCAACGATTGTCGGAGCAGGAACAATCATAACAGCTTTTTTTATGGGACCACTGATTGATTTTTTCAACAACAAAGTTGCAATCCCAATATTAAACGGCAAGAGAAAAATCTCCTAAGAGAAAAGCGCTCTCGAGCAAATAAAAATCTGTGCAAATAAAAAAATTGTCGCATTCTGTTTATTTTATTAAATTTGAGGGTGTATGATATATAAAGATATGAGTTTTGACGGGGAGAGAGCTTTGTACGGGGTAAAAAATGCTGTAATAAAAAATTGCCGCATTGATGGTCCTGTAGACGGAGAATCTTTTGCAAAACAGACACAAAACCTTGATGTTTCAGATTGCTTTTTTAATTTGCGTTATCCGTTTTGGCATCTGACCGACGGAAACATTTCAAATTGCGAGATGACGGAATTTTGCCGAGCCGCATTTTGGTATGACAAAAATATTACGATTGACAACTGTAAGATGATGGGAATCAAAGCGCTCCGTGAATGCGATAACGTTACCATAAAAAATTCAGTGGTGAAATCTCCCGAATTCATCTGGAAAGTGCGGAACATCAACGTTTCAAAAGTAGAGATTCTCGACTCGGAATATCCGTTTTTTGAAGTTGAAAATGCCAAAATCGATAAACTTAAAATGAAGGGAAAATATTCTTTTCAATATTGCAATAATATAGAAATCGCCGATTCTAATTTTGACACGAAAGACGCTTTCTGGCATTCTAAAAACGTAACAGTCCGAGACAGCTTAATTAACGGCGAATACCTTGCGTGGTATTCGGAAAACCTTACATTGATAAATTGCAAAATCATCGGAACTCAGCCGTTTTGCTATTGCAAAAATCTCAGAATCATAAACTGCACTATGGAAAACTGCGATTTAGCGTTTGAAAATTCTTCCGTTTATGCAGATGTTCACAGCAAAATTGACAGCATAAAAAATCCTTTATCAGGTGAAATAAAAGCTCCCGAAATTGGAGAGGTTATACTCGATGCAGAAAGGGTGCCCGTAACAGAATGCAAAATAATTGAAGGCGATTAAAGATTAAATTGCCTCATTAAATCTTTGCCTCCATCAAAACTGTATTTGTTCCCGAATCCTATATGTAATGCGTCTTCTGCCAACTTGTATTTTTGGTTTCACTTTTTACATCAATTACGGTCAACTTTACAATTGGCCAGGAAGAACCAACTTTTCTTTATAAGGAAAACTTGATTCATATTCTGCAAAGTCGGTTTGATTCTCAGCGGCTACACAATATCCTTTCGGAGAATGATAGGTTGCGCCAGAAACTCCATTTTTTTTAAAGTAATCAGGAATGATTTCCAATGCAAGAAAGTATGGAACTTCCGCTTCTTTTGGCTCCCCATGATAGTGAATATTAAACTTACTCGCAATGCAAAAGCCGAGATGACGATAAAAATCAATATTCCCTTCTATACAGACAAAACCGATTCCCATTTTCCTAGCTTTTTCGAGAGAATATTTTAAAAGTTCCAAACCGTAGCCTTTCCGTCTGTAATCTGGATGTATACTTATAGGTCCGAAAGTCCATGCGGGAATCTTTCTCCCATTATCAAAAGTCAACGCTGCTTTTGAATACATTACATACCCAATAATTTTCCCATTCTTTTCCATAACTAAAGAAAGTTCTGAAATAAAATCGGGATTGTTTCTATAGCAGTGAAGAATATAATGCTCATTGCAACCGGGTCTATACACATTCCAAAAAGCATCTCTTGTCAAATTCTCAACGACAGCATAATCTTTTGGTTCTTCTACACGAATTATATAATCTGTTTCCAATAATTTCTCCCAATTATGATTCCTTTTTACAAAACTTGTCAGACAAAAACCCCTGAAGGCTCTAGTTGAAACTTCAAGGGAATGTGGAGAGTGTTTTTTATGTTAAGCTTTAGCTTTGCGTTCTTCCAATTCTTTGTGAATTTCCGGAAGTTTTTTATCAAGGTTACAGAATGCAAGACATATCATACTGATTGCGAACAGCACGATAGGAACTACAGTAAATATAACTTTAATTCCGGCATTTGTAGATGCAGACTGTGCCGCTCCAAGAGCTCCGTCGTAGTGAGCCCACGCAAGTCCCCAACCAACAAGCGCAGAACCGAGTCCTGCTCCGACTTTCATGCCGAACGATGCAGCCGAATTTGTAAGCCCGTCGATACGAATTCCCGTCTTCCATTCGCCGTAGTCAACAATTCGGTATATATCCGCTTGCTTTATTTTATACAATCCTCCGCTGCCGGACGTTGACAGAGTTTTATCATTTTGATATTATAAGTCTACATTTGCGGATGTCATATAACGGCTTATTATCTCAGCCTTCCAAGCTGATGACGAGGGTTCGACTCCCTTCATCCGCTCTTTTCAAAACCCATCGTTCAGATGGGCTTTTTTTTGCTCGAATTATAATCAGTCCCCGCTCATTTAAAAACTTATTCAAAACTTACAGCAAAAAAAATTATTCTATTGAATCAACATCTCATTTATCATTATATTGAATGCATGAAAGAAATAAAAACTCCAAGATGGAATCTAGATTCGCTCTACCCTTCTCTAGATTCTAAAGAATACAAAAACGACATTGCAGAGCTTGAGAAAACTTTTCTCGCAGTTCAAAAACATTTAGATTCAGATAAAACTGATTTTTCAACGTGGCTCAATTCTTACCTCGACCTTTTGAATAAAGAATCTTATTTGCGTAAAACTCTGGGAGCGTACGCTTACATCGTCTATTCAACAGATACGACAAATCCCGTCTATATGAACAATCTCAACCTGATAGATAAGTACGACACGCAGGCAAAGCAACTTGAAATTAAATTCTCAACGATTTTAGCAGACAACAAAGACAACTTAGATGATTTTTATAAAAAGTTTCCAAAAAGAACAGAATATAAATATATCCTAAACGAGATTATCGAAGGAAAATCACACCAGATGAGCAATGCGGAAGAGGAACTGGCTTCAAAGATGTCTCACAGCGGGGCAAATGCGTGGAGCCTTCTTCAAGGGCAGATTATAAGCAACCTTCATGACGAGAACGGAAAAACTTTCAACGAACTCCGAAACGACGCAAATGATTCCGACCCAAACCTCCGTAAATCTTCTTGGGAAAAAGAAGTTTCATTGCTCGAACAAAATAAAATTGCATTCGGAGCCGCTCTGAACAATCTTAAGGCTGAAAAAATCACTCTAAATGAAAAACGCAGATGGAAAGAAGCGATAGACAATGCGCTTTTCAATTCCCGACTTTCCAAAGAAACTCTCGATGCACTTATCGGTGCGATAGAAGATTCACTTCCGATGTGGCGTAGATACTTTCATGCAAAAGCCGCAATTCTTCGGGCAGGAGACTCTACTGCAAGCAAGACAGCAGGAACTAAAGAACAAAAGGGCATCGCTTTTTACGATCTGTTTGCACCAATAAATCCGCCACGTACTTCAAAACAAAACTCAACTTCCCAAGTCGCAAACGAATCGATTTTTGAAAAAAAATGGACTTTTGAACAGGCAACCGAATGCATATTAAAAGAATTCTACTCGTTCAGCAAAAATATGGGTGACTTTGTAAAGTATGCAATCGAAAATCAATGGATAGATGCTGAAGTCAGAGCAGGAAAAGTCGGCGGTGCCTATGATGAAGATTTCCCAAAAGGGCACCAAAGCAGAATACTTTCAAATTTTACAGGCGTATTCAGCGACATAATCACGCTCGCTCATGAGCTTGGGCATGCGTTCCACTTTTCGTGCATGAAAGATAAAGACCCTGTGTTCTATAACTATCCTATGACGCTTGCCGAAACAGCATCAACTTTTGCAGAGACAATCGTCAAACAAGATATGATTAAAAATAGCACAGGCTTTGACCACATGCAGATTCTTGATCTTGATTTAACTGACGCAAGCCAGATTTTAGTCGATATTTTGTGTCGTTTTTATTTTGAAGAATCAGTATTCCAAGCGCGCAAAACAAATGAACTCACAGCAGATGATTTTTGCAAACTTATGAGTGAAGCACAAGAAAAAAGCTACGGAGACGGGTTGAATGAAGAGCGTCATCAATATATGTGGGCTGTAAAAGGGCATTATTATATTCCAGAACTCGATTTCTATAATTTTCCTTATGCATTCGGGCAATTATTCGCCGCAAGTCTTTATCAGCGTGCAAAGAAAGAAGGACAAGATTTTTCTAAAACTTATGAAATTTTGCTTAGCGAAACGGGCAGCATGTCGTGTGAAGACTTGTGCAAAAGAGCCGGATTTGATATTACATCGAAAGAATTTTGGAAATCAGGGATTGAAATGTACGCAAAAGAAGTTGAAGAATACTGTAAATATTCAGATGCAACTAACTGAAATCACTTTTAATTTATCAGACAACTTTTCTGTTGTATCTCATATCGCTTAACTGATAAACAGTTATAAAAGCCTGTGGGTCTGCTTGCTGAAGATAAGACATAAGTTTTTGGTATCCGGATTTATCTACAATTGTGATGATTTCAAGATGTTTGCTGTCTCGTCGGGCACTGTATGATTCATAAAGAGTCGCCCCGCTTTTCAGATTTTCAATTATGAATTTTCGAATCTCTTTTTCTTTTTCGGATACAATGCAGACTCTTCTCTTTAAATTTCTATTGAAGATAAATCTGTCAAGCACAACTCCGTTCAGATAAGTTCCAAGCACGCTCAACACAACAGTTTTTGTGTCATACGCAAATACGGAAGATAAAGCAATCGCCATCCCTGATACAGACATTGCGTATCCGAGATTCATGTGAAGATATTTGTTTAAAACCTTTGCAATAATATCAAGTCCGCCTGACGATGCGTTCATATTAAACAAAATTGTAAGTCCGATGCTGACAACAAAAATATAGCACACGACATCAAGAGTAGCATCTCCCGTCAGTGAAGTATAATTTGGAAGAAGTTTTTCAAACATCCACAGAAAAAAAGGATGCAAAAGCGTCGTATAGACGGTTTTTATACCAAACTCGTTTCCACAAGTTATAAAACCAATGATAAGAAGACTTACATTCAATATCAATGTCAAAGTTGCGATGGAAAGTGGAATAAACTTTGAAAGGACAATACTCAATCCTGAAATACTGCTGACAGCCGCATGGCTTGGAATAAGAAAGAAGAATACGGCAACCGCTATGATAAAAGTCGCAAATGTCATTTCAACAATTTCAAAAAAGATTTTCTTTTTGCTCATTTTATTATAAAATCTCGTTTAAAAAATAAAAGGACTCCTAAAAAGAAGTCCCGTTTAAGTGGGCAGTGAGAGGATCGAACTCCCGACATTCTGGGTGTAAACCAGACGCTCGTACCAGCTGAGCTAACTGCCCGATATATGTTATTATTTATAACAGAATTACAATTTTATGTCAACATTCCTACAAAAGAATTTTATATTTTTTTCAAAGTAAAGTTATTTTTTTTAAATTCCACATATAAACAAAGATTGACGGGGAACATTGCATATCTTGCTGCCAAACTTCAAAAGTTCAAAGTCGAATAAGAATAACGGAAATGCTCAAAAGTAAGGCAGAATCTAACGTTGTAAAAACAATAAAAACAAAATAAAATGGCTATATGAACAGTAAAGCTATTTCAAATCATCCAATATTTGCAGGAATAGATAAAAAAGATTTTCCGCGCGCACTTGAACTTTTAAATTGCAACGAAAAAATATTAAAAAAAAACGAAACGATTTTTCATTCCGGCACTGTAACTGAGACGCTCGGCTTTATCATTTTTGGACGTGTCCAGATTGAAAACACTGATTTTTGGGGAAACAAAACTATCATCGATAATCTTGGAGAGGGAAACGTCTTTGGAGAAACTTACGCTCTTACAGGAAAACCTTTGATGGTTGACGTCGTCGCTGTTGAAGAATCAAAAATAATGTTTTTCTATCCAAAAAAACTTTTTGAAGTTGCAAATGAAAAAATAAATTCGGTGATAATAAGAAATTTTTTAAATATTTCGATGAATAAAAACCTACATCTTTCGCAGCGCATATTCTATACGAATTCCAAGACAATACGAGGAAGGCTTCTTTCTTATTTTTCTTCCTGTGCTTCCCCATCAGCACCAAATGCGGAATTCGACATCCCTTTTGACAGGCAACAACTTTCAGATTATTTGCAAGTAGACCGTTCAGCCCTCAGCTCGGAACTGAGCAAAATGAAAGCTGACGGTCTTATAGATTACTGGAAAAATCATTTTAGACTTTTACATCGGGATTAGTTTCTCCAAATTTTTCCATCAATTCAGAACCGATTTTTTCTCGGTCTATTCCTGCTTTTTCACGGCTTTTTATATGCTTGTATGCCTTGAATAAAGTTGACGGTCCGATTTCAGAAGCAAAAAATCCTATTCCCTGATTCCATGCCAAAAGCTCAAAAACATCATCAAAAGCGGCGCTGTCAAGACCATGTATATATGCTTTTACAAGTTCCCTAGTAGCTTGTCTCATTCTTCCCGCTCCAACAGCGTTTGTAAGCGACAGAAGAAGCCTTGTTTCGTAAGGGAGAAAACGTTTTTTGTCATTCCATGTAACATCCCAGAAATTTACAGCGATATTTCCCAATTCCTCGTCTATCAAAGGAAAATTCAACAACGCTGCCGGGCGGAAAGGAATCTCCATTCCCTTTTCATCGATTTTAGTTCGATAAAAATATACGTGCCATTCATTTTCGTCAGTTTGCTTTGTAAGGCGCTCAAACCCAAGCCCGTCCATAACTTCGTAAAGCGGAAGCGGCTCAAATTTTTGGACAATCTCTATTCCCTCTCCAACCTCCATTTTTGAAACCTGATCCCGCAATGATGGAAAGAAGTTTCCTTGAGCATTGCGAAGGTCCATTTTTTTGAAAGATGAGATTTTATCTTGCCAAGAGATGTCTGCGTTGCCGGAGTTTTTAGAATCCATCTCAGAAATCAGTTTTTCTATTCCCGAAATCAACTCTGCTTCCGGCATGCCACTCCTTTCAATCATATCTTGAACAGTCGCTTTTGGAATCATGATGTTTCCCATTGGAGTTGAAAGCATTTTAAATTTAGGGTTTACTTCCCTAAGCCTGTTGCGTAAATCCGGATACGTCTTGATTAAATCTGAAAGTTTTGTCTGTTTGCTTATCTGAATTGTGCTCATATATACCTCCTGAATAAGTTAGTGATAACTTACACTATTTTCAAATTTATTTATGTTGTTTTTACAACAATTAGTTTTTTCCATTTTTTATTTTATTAAGGATTAAAAAATCTCGATACACATCGATTTTGAATTGACTTTTGTTAGTTAATAAATAATTGAACGCAAAAAAAAGCCGGTTCTTATTTTTTTTAAGAACCGGCAACTCTATGGCTACTTTTTTTATTCTACAGGATTTAATGTTGGAACAATTTCTTTTCCTTCTGAATCCCAGAAAGCAACTTTTCTTATTGTAATAACATCTCCTTGTCCACATCCTTCTCCGGCAATAGCAAAAACAGCAAAAGCTTTGCTATTTGGATTAACCAAATCATACGTAATTTTTTCGAAATCAGTTTTAAATGGTGTTAACTTTGGATTCGAGTCTTTTGCCTTGTCATCAATTTGCAATAATTTGAGTTTACCCTTATTTTTATTTGACTTTGCTTCAAGTGTTATTTTAGCAACTTTTGTCATATTGTAAGAAACGTGTGGATCGCTTGGACCAAGAGCTGAATTATTGCACAATCCAAATCCCCACCAGCCTTTATTACCTACAGTAATTTCCAAACCGGTAGCTTTTGCATCAAGGTCACAGGTTGCTGCCCAAATTTGGAAATCTGTACCTTCGAATTTAGACCAGAAACCAGTACCGGAAGGAGTTTCGCTGCCGCCGTTGTTTCCACCGTTGTTGTTTCCACCGCCGTTGTCTCCACCGTTGTTGTTTCCACCGCCGTTGTTTCCACCGTTGTTGTTTCCACCGCCGTTGTCTCCACCGTTGTTGTTTCCACCGCCGTTGTTTCCACCGTTGTTGTTTCCACCGTTGTTGTTTCCGCCGTTGTTGTCGTCTACTTCAGTTCCGCCACCGTTATCTGTATTATCAGGAGTCTCATGCGAACAACTAACCATAGATAATACTGCAAAAAACATTCCGCATAATGCGATAATTCTAAACATTTTTTTCATAAAAACCTCCTAAGTTTTTTTTGTTTTTCTATTTTATTCTTAGTCCAAACTGGCTAAAAAGAAAGTCCTGCATTTTTTATTAAAGTGTTATTTTTTCTGTTATTGGTAGACTCGAACATAATCTACATACATGTGCCAAGGAAGATTTGTAAAAGTACTCTTGTTTTTATTTTTAACAAAATTTCCACCGGCTGCAAAATTCAAGATTAAGAAAAAATCTTTTTTGAACGCTTTTATTCCAGGGTTATCTGTTATTGTAAATGACATTGTCTGAATATCGTCAACATAGAAATCCATTGAACTATCTGTCCAATCTACTCTATACACATGCCATTCATTTACATTGATTGGGTTACTATTTATTACGCTATCCCAATTTCCGTTTGCAGTTCCATACTCTGCATGCTGATATCCACTGTTATTTGTGTCGCTTTTAACATTCCAATGGAGAGTATTATAAACAAAGTTATCCCTGTTCGCATGTTCCATAATGTCAATTTCACCACATGAAGGCCAGCCAACAGAAGTCTGATTTGCTCCCAACATCCAAAATGCCGGCCATGAACCAACCTCGCTGCTTGCTTTTATTCTTGCCTCTATTCTTCCGTACTTTATAATCTTTTTTCCGTCTGTTTTCATTCTTGTTGAAGTCAAATCAGGCTTAACAATAATGTCCAATACGCCTCCATGAACAGTTGCATTTGCACCATTTGTGTAGTTTTGTAATTCTTGATTACCCCAACCCCAAGCTCCTGTTTCAAAAGTCCAGTTCTCCGATTTTACGGAATCGCCTTCAAATTCGTCGCTCCAAACAAGGGTCTTGTAGTCACCCTCACCGGAACCAGTTAGATTCTTTTTAGAAGTGCCGACACTTTTACCATCAGTAGCGCCTTTGACAACTGTATCTATTGTATTCCCTCCTGTATTTCCTCCATTTTGAGAACCATTATTATCATTACCTCCTGAATCTTCAGACCCTCCTGTTTTTTTACTTAACAGATTCGTAATATCCACATCTTTTCCATCTTTATCTAAGAATGCGATCTCACGCACTTGAATTGACGAATCCTTTTTTGCGGAGTCGCTACAAATTTTAAGCGTAAAAGCTCGTGTAATATTATTTATCTGAGCCGACGATCCAACAGAGATTGAAAAAGATACCCAATCTGAAATTTTTATGTTTGCTTTAAGATTTGATTCCTTGACAACATCACTGCCTGAATATACAAGCATTTTTATGTCGCCAGACTTAACCGAATCTGACTTTATTTGGAATTTAATCTTTGCCACTTTTCTAAAGTCAAAAGATCCGCTTTTTACCCATAAAGGAATATCTGCTAATGAAAACGAACCTTCACCATCTTCTTTTAGAGAAGCCGTAACTTGCGAACTTTCAATTTTAAGCCTAATATTATTCATTCCCCTGATAAGAAATTTATATTCTTCTGTACTTTTTGAAGTTCCAAACGTATTTTCGGAATCCGAAAATAAACCATATCCATTTTTAGTCTTATCATCAGAACCATTCATTTTACAAGAAAATGAAAAAACCGATGTAAAAAGCACAAAAATGCCAATTGATGATTTTACAATCTTTTTTAGTTTCATAAAAAAAATCTCCATATTTTTATTTTTAATTATTTTCTCTGCCTGAGTTTTTATTTTTCTTTAGGCAAACTTCCACTTTTAATATCCAATTCCAATTACAAGAGCACGCGGCGAATGTGTTTCTATCAAAGTACTCTGATCCGCAACATCATCGTAACAGTACCCATAAGCAAAGCCTTCAATGCTGTGTTCATGCCAAAACTTAGCATACATGTTACACGGCTCAGCCTTATAATAAGTTTCCGGTTTTGCCCAATTTGAAGGAGTTTCGGCAACATGCCGGTTTAATGCAGCACAGACCTGAGCCTGGAGAGCGAGTTCAACAAGATTTCCTGTTGCAAGAACGCCGGAACCTTCAAACAATTCGTCGCTGGTAGGTTTAGCTTGAATGTAATATTGCTGCCCCACTGTTGCCGTTCCATATCCTTCTGTACATGTAAATACAAGTCTTTCCCCATCCGCATGAAGATTAAAGACTCCAAGAGGATGTTTTACAACTTCTGTGTGACTCTTGTAATAATCCCAAACCTGATCGACATAGCTTTTCATATATGAAGAATATTTTTTCCCGTTTCGGAAGTCTCCCTTACAAGGTGCAACAATTCTGTATGGCTCATGCACAAGCGTTCCAAATTTCTGTGGCATTTCTTTTTTGAATGCTGCAAAAATTTGATCTCTGGTCTTGGTAATTCCAACCGTTCTGTAGTACCCATCATCGTTATACATTGCCATTGTGATTGGAAAACAAAACTGATCTACCTGCGTTGTATTTCCCCAAAATCCACCCCACTGAACAGTAAATTCAATCCAGTCAAAGATTAAGTTTGCATTAGCATCGCTCGGATTATTCAAATCCGGTTGCACAACTCCGATTCTTCCACCTGCATCTACCACCCCACGCATTACAACAGGATTATCCATAGATATATAAAGGCGCCCTGATGCCATAGTTTTAGGAATTTGAAAACCCGCCCCAAGTTTGTTCAACTTAAAAGACCACGCATCGCTTTGTTGATTAGCTTCTATTCTTACAAGTTCGCCTGATGGATTTAGATAGCAAAACTGATTGCTTGAATTAAGTCCTATTACACAAATATAAATTCTGTCATCTGAATATTTTCCTTTTGTATTGTTTTCAAACTGAAAAGTCATTTCAAATCCATTTTTAAGAGGGACAGGCACTGCAGTTCCAGGAGGGACTGTTTCTGGTTTTTTAGAACCGGGGTTTTCTGAAATGTCGTTCGAGTCTGGACTTTCATTTGTTTGAGGCTCTTTTGTTTGAGGCTCTTTTGTTTTTTCAGATGGATTATGATCATCTGGAACAAATTGCTCCCAATCCATGTAACAACTTGGAATAATAACTGATACTAAAAGCAGTCCAAAAATCGCAAACGCAATCGACAAAAACTTTTTCATCTTTTCCTCCACAAAGTAACAAAATAAAGTCACTAACAAAGTCTCCAAACCCTCGTTTTTTATTTTGAGACAAGAATGATAAAAATAAAAGTGAGATGATTTTCAAAAAGGTGGGATTTCTTCGTTGGGAAATTTCGGGAAGAGAAACTTAAAAAAGGAGACCTGCCTAGAAACTCCAGACAGGTCAGTTTTTTTTAGGAGGAATATCTGTATGACAATAAGTTGTAATACACGATAATCTAACTTAATTAAAAGCCCACATTTACAAATGCGCCAATTTCAAAGTAATGTGAGCCGATCATCTTTGCGGTTTTTGGAAGCGCAAAGAACGCGTCATCGCTGTATTTTCCAAATGTACGTCCATTAATTCTCAGACCAATTCTGTTCTTTGAATCAAGGAATGATGGATTTTTATCAAATCCATATGCAATTTCAAATGAATATTGCAATGGGAATATTTTGTTAAAATTTCTCCACCAATGTTCTGGACCCCAAGAATTGATAGAAATATTTCCTGCTCCAATCCAATGTTTATATCTAACAGCAAGCCCTGCATTGAAGAATGTAATCAATTGTGGTGTATGAGCGTCTTTGTAAGCGCCAGTCATTGCTCCAAGACTGCCCACGCTCGCCGTAACAATCGCTCGTAAATCCGGAATAGGATTTGTCACAAGCCTTCCCCCAACTTGCCACAAGTTTGATTGTTTAGGAAGAGGTTTTGCAGCATACCAAAGAAGTCCGCTTGAAGAAGTCTTGTCCGGATTTTGCTTTGTAGCCCAGTCAGCGCTCTTGAATGGAATTGAATCTGTCGCATCAGCAAATAATGTATACATTCCTGTGATAGAGAAAGCCAGTTTTGAACCTTCAATATCATTGCTGTTCCATTCGTGAAACCAAGTCGCGCCTTCTGGATCGTACGTGAATACAGCTTCAATCTCAATTGCTTTCCTGTTTCCAAAGCCGACGATAAATGGACTGTCAAGCAATGAACGAGCTTGCAAACCTTTTTTTGTAATTGGACCTTGAAGAGGCATACGCGCTCGCACAACCGGCCTGAACACGAAGTTCCCAAAAATCGCGTCAGCGCCAATCTGTCCTTCAATTCTGTTACCGGAACCTGAATCTGATGTGAAAAAACTCCCACGAACTGTCTGCGGATTTGTATCTGCAACAAGTCCTCGATAAATACCAGTTCCATAGATGTACGCGTACTGCAAAAGATTTGTTCCAATCTGTACATATCCTCCGAGAGTATCTAGATAAGTAATTTTTCCTTTTTTCCCATTAGATTTTATATATTTTGCGCCAACTTTTTCGTTGCCTGCATGAAGTACACCAACTTTTAACGTCACCCAAGGAGCAAAAGCACTTTCTGCATAAATAGACGCTTTTCGACCAGCTCCATAAGCGTTGTATGGGTCGAGAGAGCTGTTAGATGCCGCTCCAAATTCTTCCGCATAAACAACGCCAAGGTTTATTGAAGGAACATAAGTGTTTGGAAGATGGAATGTACGCCAATAATTTGCCTGAATCTGAGGTTTTGCTCCACCCCAAATCTCTGGTCCACCGATCACAGAAAGACCTTCCAAAAGTTGTTTTCCTACAAATTCAACAGCAATAGGAGCCTTAGAACCGTATGTGTCATAGCCAATAATGTCGAACGCTTCTTTAGAGATGTTGAATATATCTCCAGTTGTCTCAAAGTTTGTATGCCCTTTGTGATAATAACCATTTAAGTCGAACCAAGAGTTTTTGTAACTCATATTTGCTGAATACAAATCTACATACTGAATTTCTTTCTCCGGTTTTTTTGTGCTTACTCCCTTAAATTTCTTGTAATAAGAAGGATACACTTCGCCAAGTTTTGTAAAAGGAGCATCTGTCCACAATTTTGCGACAGCAGAAGCAGTAAGATTTTCTACAGGTTTTACTGTAATTCCAAGAGTTCCTTCCGCTTGAATTTGTGTAGAAATTAATTCTTTATTTTTATTTTCATAATTAAACGAGTCTTTTACATTTTTTCCTTTTTTTAAGGCTCCAACAACGCTGTTCACATAAACTGGAGTTACAGACTGAACAGTGACGTTCATTGTGTCAATCTTGACTCGGTCGTTAGAATTAATAATTTCTTTAACAGATTTTTCATTTCCATTAGCAAGATACATTGCGTTATCAAGCCCTGAGAAAGTTTTTTCAATCTGATCTTCTGTAGAATTGTATAAAGAAAGTTTCCATACATCCTTGAGCAGATAATATGCGGCGCGAGGAATACGCTTGTTGATTCCGTTGTCTTTAATTTCACTCTGGGCACATATACCAAACCATTCCTCGTTCATGTTGTTCAAACCGTCACGGTAGTCAAGTTCATATCCGGAATTTGACCATGTACCAGTAGTATTGTGTAAAGAAAGCTCTTTGTTCTGGTAATGTTTCCACCATTCATCAATCCACTCAAACACAAAACCGCCGATTACGTTCTGAGAACGGCCTTTCCCATACCCTTGCTGATAGATTTCTTTCCACTGGCTTTCAAGGTATGTCATCTGTGCAAACTGATCTTCTTGATGATAGATTTCGTTGTACGCATCAGCTCCAGCTTCTGTAAATACAATTGGTTTATCAAGAACATCAGCTATATTTTCATAAAATGAATCGTAGAATTTATACCCACGGTAAGCGTTTACTCCAAGAATATCAAGTGAAGGGCAGAGCTTTTTAATCAACTCGAGGTACTGAGTGTCTCCGTTTACAATTCCAACTGGATGAAATGGGTCAACTTCTTTACACGCAGCCATCGCTTCTTCTAAAACACTGTAGAGATAGCCGGCTTTTACAATGTTTTGCTCTCCTGTTGGAAGGTTTTCAATTTCTGTTCCGGACCAAACAAGCCCATAGTTGCTCTCATTACCAAACATGTACATCAATACGCCGTTTACAGCACGGTATTTTTCTGCAGATTCGGCCGCCATTGCAACAAGAGTTTCGCGAGTATACAAATCTGAATAATCAGTATTTGGATACCAAGTTCCGTTTACCATAACGCCATAACGTCCAAGAAGATTGTTGATGATTGTGTAAATTCCATATTTTGAATAAATATATTCAACCCATTTTGGTGGAATATCATTAAAGCATCTGATAGCGTTTACTCCTATAGCTTTAAGCATAGTCATATCCGTATCTATCATCCGCATAATGAATGTATCATCTTTAGACCACAAGTCATAAGTATGAGTTTCACCGATTGGGGTATATGCCCAGACCATTCCTTTTATTTCAATTTCTTTTTTGTTATCAAAAAGACGCCATCCTTTGTTATCTTTTTTGACTGTAATGAACTGAGCAAATACAGAAAGATTTAAGAATACTAAAATACTTATAAAAATTAATGATCGTTTTTTCATTTCTAAATTCTCCTGCTACTTCTTATTTGCGTCTTCCAAATCAACTACAATACCATTTCCCCATGCGCTTGCATCAAGGTAAGTATTATCTTTTGGGCTATTCCAGTGAACAAGACGAGAACGTTCTTTTCCACCATCACCATCATTTATTTGGAAATCTCCACGAACTTTCTGCTTTGGTTTGAGTTTTTTTATGCTCAACAAAGAGAAAGGAAGTGCGGCTTCAATTTTGTATCCATGCTCTGAATAAACAATTGCTGCTTTGATGCTTCCACTCATTGAAACATCATTTATTCCCACATCGTATGCGAATTTGTTTGTTTTGCTCTGCGGTACTATTCTCACACGGTGATCGGTTGGTTTATAGAAAGTGTGATACCCTGTGTCTGTACCAAAAAAGAACTCAATCGAATCATCACGCCAAGCTTGAGGTGCTGGGAAATGATTTGTCTGCGGCTGATCGTCAATAATATCCGCAAAGATATATAAGAAAGAGTCATCTGCTCTTACCTTGAAAGTACCGTCTGTATTTTCCGGATTAAACATTCCGCCATAAACCATGCGTCGAGCCTTAACTCCATCTAATCCTTCCCATTCGCTAAAGTCCCCATCGATTACTGGAGAACTATTGCTCGAATAATAAACTTTAAAAAGTTTTTCTTGTTCACCTGCATCTGCAAAAGCTTCCTTCGGTGGAAGGTATGGAGGTTCAATAATTTTTTTTGCTTTTACAGTAAGACATGATGAAAAAAGCCCCATCATAAGGCATGATATGCCTGTAGCAATAAAAGTTGTTTTCATTTTCCTTCCTATTTTTGTTTTTCAACTGTAAAAACTTCGAGGAATAAAATATTCACCTTTTTCCCCGAAGCACATTTCAAATTTCTAATTACATTCCAAGCTTGATCTTGTTTGCATTCATAAGCTTAGTCTGAGCCTCAATAATATTATCTACGCCCTTGTTTTTCTTATACTGATTGAATTCTTTTACAATCTTGTCAAACTCTGCGTCTGACTTTGCCCTGAGCATCTGTGGAAGCACTTTTCCCCACTTTCTCTGTATATCTTCGTAAATCAACTGCTCTTCTGATCCAACAGGCAAGGTAAGTCCATCATAAGCTGCATAAGACGCTACATAAGGTCTTGTCCACAACTGTGGCTGTCCTACTGATGGCGCATATTCAACTCCCCACTGTGCCTGCCATGCTGTATCCATCAACATCCAGTATGTGTACTGTACTCCTATTTCTGACTCTTGTTTGTTTTTGTCTTTCTGGTCTAACTCTTTTACTTCCGGGGTCAACTGTGGAACTCCATTTTTCATTGTGTATGTTTCGTTCAAAATTCCAAAGTTTGTATCCATCTGTCCTTCTTCGCTTATAAGGTATGACAAAAACTGTATTGCTCTAGCCTTGTCTTTACAGTTTTTAGAAATCAATGTAACTGTCCAGCCTGCTATTCCGCCTCCTGCCAAAACCGGGTCGTCGCCTTTTGAGTTCTTTGGTCCGTTTACCGCTATGTATATTGAGTTTGGATCTCTTGCGTACAATGCGTTCTGCGCTGCCTGCATATCCCAGTTCTGATACAGCATACAGAAATATCTTCCCTGTGCCGCTTTCTCTTCTATCTGTGAGCGCTTGTCTACAAACATGTCTGTCTGAATCAAACCTTTTTCATGAGCTTTTCTAAATGTCTTCATCCAGCGGATATACTCAGGGTTGTCTGTAAGGCCTAGGTCAGCGTTTACGAATTTGCCATCTTTTTCTGACGGAATTGCCAAAAAGTGCGCGAGGTATCCCTGTAGCTGTGTATTTCCAACATCTCCAAACTCGTTTGTTGTGAATGGAATAAGCGGCTGTCCGTTCACTGTTGGGAACTTCTGTTTTGCCATCTCCAAGGCGCTTATAAATCCTTCTGGAGTTGTCATGTCCGGTTTGCCTAATGCTTCGTAAATGTCTTTTCTTACCAAGAACGTCTCATTTGAAGTAAGTTTTCCTGCATATTTTTTATAATCTGTCGGCGTATATGATGCGTTTGGATATCCGTAGATGTGTCCGTCTGCCTGTGTGTACCAGCCGATTTTGTCCGGATTTGCCACTTTGAAAAAGTATGGGTCATATTTTTTTGCCAACTCGTCCAACGGCTCTACAAGACCTGCGTCTATCATCATTGGAACCTGCCCTTCCCACCAGCCTAGTGTGATGAGGTCAGGCAACGCGTCTCCTGCTATCATCGCGTTCAACTTTTCTGCTTCGTTTCCTGCCGGAACTATAAAGTTTATATCTACACCTGTTTTTTCCGTGATGTATTTTGAAACCTTTGAGTCTCCCCAATGGCGTGCAAACCAGCTGAAGTTGATATACCAGTCAAACTTTACCGGGCTACTTACGTTAGTTTTCCAACCTGGAGTTTCTCCCGAACCAGATTTTGCGCCCATAGAATTTTTCTTGCTGCAACCAATCAAAGCAAATGTCGTGGCAACAGCAAATCCTAAAACTAAAATTTTAATTTTTTTCATATTTATATATCCTCCAAATAATAAATATTATCCCTTAATTGAACCAATCAACATTCCTTTCACAAAATACTTCTGAAGGAACGGATAAACACACATGATTGGGAATGTTGTAACAACCATAGTCGCAAGGCGAACAGACTGAGAACTGACTTGCTGCGCCGAAACTCCTGCAGGCATTGCAACTACAGCTTTTGAAGCGGAAGCGCTTGCCACAATTCGGTACAAATAAGTCTGAATTGGCTGAAGCGCCGCTTTGTTTATATACATGACTCCTGTAAAATAATCGTTCCAGTGACCAACGCCGTTAAACAAAGCTATTGTCGCGACAACAGGCATAGACAACGGAATGATTATTCGCACAAAAATCAACATATCGTTTGCCCCATCAAGCTTTGCAGATTCTTCAAGACTCGCCGGCATTGCTTTAAAAAATGACATGAAAATAATCATATTATAAAAGTTGAAAAGACCTGGAATTATGTAAACAAGAAAACTGTCGTACAATCCAAGGTTTTTGATTGTGATAAAGTATGGAATAAGACCTCCACCAAAAAACATAGTGATTGTTCCAAGAATTGTATAAAACTTGTTAAACATTATATGTTTTTTAGAAAAAGCATAAGCAACCATCGCTGTAAAAAATACACTTGTAACCGTACCTATTAACGTTCTCAAAACCGTGACCATAAAAGCCTGCACAATCGTCTTATCCTGAAAGACAGCTCTATAGCTTTCAAGGCTGAATTTTCTTGGAAACCAATAAACTCCACCTCGCATAGCGTCTGATGAATCATTAAAAGAAATGACGACTGTATACCAGACCGGATACAGAGCGACAAAACAAATCAAAGCCATGACGATGTAAATAATATGATCCATTGTACTTGCACTATTAAGTTTTCTGTTACTCATTTTCATCACCTCTTATTAGAACAACGAAGTATCGTTTAGTTTGTTTGTAACCTTGTTAGCAAAAAACAACAGCACAAATGCAATCACAGATTTAAACAAACCTATTGCCGAAGCATAGGAATATCTCATACCGCGCATAGCAGCCGAATAAACATACAAATCAATTACATTACTGCGCGCATTGTTCAACGGATTCCAAAGAACAAGAATTTGATCGAAGTTACTGTTCAAAAGCCCACCGATATTCAATATAAACAAAATTGTAATTGTCGGAGCAATCGAAGGTAGCGTTATAGACCAAATCTGCCTCCATCGGTTAGCGCCATCAACTCTTGCAGCCTCATACATCTCCTGATCAATACCGGAAATTGCCGCAAGATAGATGATTGCGTTCCAGCCAAGTTCCTTCCATAAATCAGAAACAATCACAATCGGCCAAAAATATTTTGGGTACGCAAGAAATGTGACCGGCTCAGTCAAAACGCCTAGTTTTCCAAGAATCTGATTAAAAAGGCCTGTTTCTCCAAGCCACGTTGTAAGGATTCCCCCAAGAACTACCCAAGAAAGAAAGTGTGGCATATAAGTAATTGTCTGAATTGCTTTTTTAAACCTTACGCTTCGAACCTCGTTGAGCAAAAGAGCAAAAACGATTGGCAGCGTAAAACAAACAGCGAGCTTAATCAAACTGATGCCAAGAGTATTTGTTATAATGTTGACGAATTCCTCGTCTTTGAAAAAAGCCAAAAAGTGCTGAAATCCATGATTCGTCGCCCAAGGAGTTTTAAAAAACTTTGAAGAGAACAAAGGGGTTGTGATATAGAAGTTTTTCTTAAATGCTATAAGCAATCCATACATGGGAATATAGTTGAAAATAATCATCCAGATAACGCCACAGATTGCCATAAATTGCAGAAACTTTTCTTCTCTCAACCTTACCCAAAAAGTTTTTTTTACTAATTTTGTATGAGAATTATCATTTTTGTTTTCTTTCATAGCCATTCCTCTTTTCTTGTTTGCAATATGAGTATAATTTTGGTGACATAAATCCGCCAGATTGTAAGTTTTCGTTAAGGTGTTTTTTTTTCGGTTTTGCGTTTAAACTAAATTGACAGCAAAATATTGTTGAATTACCTTATTTGCAGAAGCAAGAAAGAGGAATTTTGTAAAGATTACTTCCTTGTAATTTTTATCAAGAAAGTTTATTTGCGCGTCGCGCTGGGTAAACTTTGATACACCCCTCCTTGCGTTGCCTTTAACGCAGTGTTTCTATAGGAGTATCTAATGGACAAGATTTGCAAAGGTTTCTTTACAAAATTAGACGGAGACCAATACTATAAAATTGAGAACTACGATTGCATGGAAGATTTTTTTATGACGATCACGAGTTCTTCTGATATTTGGAATTTCTGCTGGGCGCAAGGCGGAGTTACCGCAGGCAGAATCGACTGCGATCACGCTATTTTTCCATATTATACAGCAGATAAAGTCTCTGATGCTAAAAGTTACACAGGTTCTTATACAGCGATTCAAGTACAAACTTGTAACGGGGTTGTTATCTGGGAACCTTTTTCTTCATTATATAGTTCACAGGCAATCAGGAACATTGCCGATAAAAATATTGTAAGAAACATCTACAAAAATAAAACAGGAAGTTGCGTTTGGTTTGAGGAAATCAACAATGAGCTAGAACTTTCTTTCCGTTATTGCTGGACGTCTTCTGCAAAATTTGGACTTGTTCGCAAATCAATCATCACAAAACTCTCTGATAAAGCGGTAGATATAAAAATTCTTGACGGATGTCGCAACATTCTGCCGGCATGCGTAACCGCCGATTTCCAAAACAACAACAGCGTCCTCCTTGACGCTTACAAAAAAACTGATTTAGAGGAAAAATCAAATCTTGCTCTGTTTGCTGTTTCTTCAATCGTAACTGACAAAGCGGAACCAAGTGAAGGGCTGTTTGCAAATACATGCTGGTTTTCAACAAAGGACACAATAATTCTTAATCCTGAAGCGCCAAATCTTTTTGCAAATGGCAAAAAAATTGAAAAAATGTCAGTTGTAAAAGGAAAACGCCCAGCAGCTTATATTTTAAAAGAAATCAATCTTCAAAAAAATTCTTCGGAATCGTGGTATCAAGTTTTTGATACCAGGTTGGATAGCGTCCGCGTGACAGACCTTTGCAGCCAGATTGTAGACAGAAACGCCGTTACAAAAGAATTGGAAAAAGACATCTACGAGTGTCAAAAGCTTATGGAAACTTATATTTCAGAATCAGACGGTTTTCAGCAAACAGCAGATTTGATGACATGCTCTCACCACACACAAAACGTCATGTTCAACATCATGCGCGGAGGTTTTTTTGCAAACAACGGAAAAATCAATCTTGAAGATTTTGTAAAATTTATATCTCAGAGAAATAAACAACTTGTAAAACTCGCTGAAAACATTTCAAAAAAAGTTGAGCCAAATTCAGACAAAGACGGGTTTGTAAGCTACGAAGAGCTTGAACAGGCAATAAAAGCCGTTGACAACACACAGTTGGAGCGCTTATTTTACGAATATATGCCTCTGACTTTTTCTCGCCGTCATGGAGATCCAAGCCGTCCTTGGAATAGATTCAACATCAAGCTTAGAGACGATAAAGGAAACCCAATTCTAAATTATGAAGGAAACTGGCGCGATATATTCCAAAACTGGGAGGCGCTAGCATGGTCATATCCGCAGTACATAAAAAATATGACTGCAAAATTCTTAAACGCAATGACAATCGAAGGATTCAATCCTTACCACATTTCAAGAGAAGGCATAAATTGGGAAGTTCCTGATCTTAACAACCCTTGGGCGCAGATTGGTTTTTGGGGCGACCATCAGGTTATCTATCTTGAAAAACTTTTGGAGTTTTACAGCGATTCTAACCGAGATGAGCTGCTTTCTTCTCTGGATGCAAAAATCTACGCAAGCTCAAATGTTCCTTACAGAATAAAAAGCTACAAAAATATTTTGGAAAATCCGCGAAGCACAATTTTATTCGATAGAGAACTCGATTCTAAACTTCAAGAAAAATCTAAGGCTTACGGCTCAGACGCAAAACTCGTCCGTGACAAAAATGAAAATGTTGCGCTTGTAACTTTGACAGCAAAACTCCTTCAGATTGTGATTGCAAAAACAGCGAATTTTGTTCCTGGAGGTGGAATCTGGCTCAATACACAGCGTCCAGAATGGAACGACGCCAACAACGCGCTCGCTGGTTATGGACTTTCACTGGTCACTCTTTGTTATCTTCACAGATTTATTTCATTCCTCATCAAAATGTACAACGACTCAAAAATTCAGCAATTTGAACTCCCCTCGCCTATCGCTAATTGCTTTAAGTCACTAGGAAATCTTTACAGAACAACTTTGCCAGAAGCTTCTATAAAGAACAATAAAACACGTCGAGAATTTACTGATGCTGAAGGAAAGTTTTTCGAAATTGAACGCGATGCCCTTTATGAAAAAGGTTATGCGAACGGAACTGAAATTATATCTCGTCTGGAGATTATCAATAATCTTGAGGCAATAAATATTCACATTAAAAACACAATCAGAATAAACAAACGAGATGACGGGCTTTATCATTCGTACAATACAGTAAAAATTTCAGACAACGAAATGAAAATTGAGCATCTGGACGAAATGCTTGAAGGGCAAGTTGCAGTTCTCTCCGCACAACTTTTGCTCCCGGAAGAGGCTTTAGACGTCATAAAAGCGTTAAAAAACAGCAAGATTTATGAAGCTAGACAGAATTCTTATATGCTGTATCCTGACAAAGAACTCAAGAATTTTATCGATAAAAACTGCGTTTCGAAAGAAGATGCGTCAAAACTTGCTTCTTTGATTGAAAAAACCGGCACAAAAATTCTCGCCGCCGATAAAAAAGGCACATTCCATTTCAATTCCGAATTCAGAAATTCAAGATTTATGGAAGATTACTGTGCAACTTTAAGTGAAAAAGAAAAGCCGACGTCAGAAGAGATGAAAATGCTCAATGCTCTTTATGAAAAAACTTTCAATCACCATAGTTTTACAGGTCGCTCGGGAACGTTCTTTGCTTACGAAGGTCTTGGAAGTATATATTGGCACATGGTTTCAAAACTTCTGCTTGCCATTCAGGAAAATGTTTTCCGTGCAATAAAGTTTAATTCTGATCCGAAAATTGTAAGCGCCTTGATAGATTCATATTACGACGTAAGAAGTGGAATTGGATTCAACAAGACACCTTCTCTCTACGGAGCGTTCCCGGCAGACCCATACTCACACACGCCGTCCGGACAAGGCGCAAAACAGCCAGGCATGACAGGGCAAGTAAAAGAGGAGGTTTTAACACGCTGGGGAGAACTTGGTGTAAACATTGAAAGCGGAATCGCATATTTTGAACCGAAAATTTTAAGAGACAGTGAATTTAAAGATGATGGAACATTGAGTTTTACATGGTGTAACACTCCTGTTATCTATCACAAAGCTCAAAAAGAAGAGATTTCTGTAAATGGTTCAAAGCGAGGAGGAAACTCTCTTACCGCTGAAGAGACTAAAAAGCTTTTTAGCAGAAACGGTGAAATTCAAAAAATTGAGGCTTGGGTAAAACTGTGAAAAGGTAACGCCAAATATAAAAGTGTTAATTGGATTGAAAAAGCAAAAGCTTCGCAATCATTGAAAATTTAGTTAATAAAGTAAAAATAACTCCTTATCCGAGGCTGTCAAAAAAGTAAACAACTTGTTTTGATAGCCTCGCCTTTTTATAAGGCTTTTTTTTAGAGAATTGCGTAAATTCTATTAAGGTGATATATTTTCTCTCAGCGCAGTTTATGATCCTCAAAAACTCCTGCGCTTTATAAATTAAAATCCTTAAGGAGGCGGGATAAAAAATACTTCCTTGTCTTTTTTATTCCTAAAGTTTATTCGCGCATTGCGCTTCGTAAACTTTTATACAGTGCCTCCTGCACGGCCGCTAACGCGAGGTTTTTTATGGAGGCGAAATGAACAAATTTCACAACTTAATCAAAAGGGAGCTTGAAGATTATAAGCTCTTATTCCGAAACATCCCTTCTCTTACAATCTCTTTATTTTTTCTTTCCGTCGTATGCGCAAACCTTATGGCGAACAAAGAGTTGCTCAACTACAAATATGTTGCGTTAGATTGTGGTTTTGTATTCAGTTGGATTATGTTTCTTTGCATGGACGTTATCTGCAAACGCTGGGGAGCAAAAGCGAGCATCAAAGTTTCGCTGCTCGCCCTTTTTGTCAATCTTTCTGTCTGCATTATTTTTTATTTGCTTTCATTGGCTCCAGGAATGTGGGGGGAATTTTATTCAACCGACAGCATTCAAATCAACAACGCCCTGAATAAAACGTTCGGAGGTTCATGGTATGTAGTTTTTGGCTCTGCAACAGCATTTATCATTTCGTCAATTGTAAATGCATTGCTGAATGACTTTATCGGGAAAAGAGTTTTGTCAAATGGGTTTGCGGGCTTTGCTCTCCGCTCTTATACTTCAACAGTTCTTGCGCAATATGTCGATAATTTTATTTTTGCTACAATCGTTTCAAAATTTTTCTTTGGATGGTCTTGGACTCAAGTGTTCGTTTGCTCTGGAATCGGGGCAGTTTTTGAACTTTTGGCAGAAGTATTGTTCAGCGGAATTGGCTACAAAGTTGTCAAAAATTGGGAAAAAGAAAACGTCGGCAAAGAATATTTTGACTATGTAAAAAAGAAGGCGGAATAAATGAACATTCTCATCACTGGTACTTCACGAGGGATTGGGCGTGCAACAGCGCTCAAATTTTTGAAGGCAGGACACAAAGTTATAGGGCTTGATATAAAAGAAGATACAATCAGCAGTTCTATAAAAAACCCAGAAAATTATCAGCACATCATTGCGGATATATCAAAAAAAGAATCATTGCCGGAATGCAAAGATTTTCCGATTTTAAAAAAAGTAGAAATTCTAATCAACAACGCCGGTATTCAAAGCATTTGCTCCGATAAAAATTCATTTTGCATTGAAGACATCAATGTAAACCTAATCGGAACAATCAACGTAACCGAAAAATACGCTTTTCAGCCATCTATAAAATCTGTCCTTTTTAACAGCTCTGTCTCAAGCCTAACCGGAAATGAATTTCCTTCTTACGTTGCATCAAAAGCCGGCGTAACCGGATACATGAAAAATTGCGCTATCAGACTTGCAAACAAATACAAAGCGACATGCAATGCGCTGTGCTTTGGCGGCGTTATGACAGAGCTTAATAAGCCCGTGATTGACGACAAAATTCTTTGGCAAAAAATCATGGACATAACGCCCCTCAAAAAATGGATGACAGCAGAAGAAGCGGCGGAATGGTGCTTTTTTATAACTGTCACAAACTCTTTTTGCACAGGTCAAGCAATCGACATTTCCGGTGGAGAACGCAACTGCGCCGACTTGTTTGTCTGGCCTGAAGATATATAAATTTTTCTATTTTTGTAAAAATCAAAATATTGCGCACAACGTGTCCAAATTGAAAAAATGAGTAAGTTTTCAATTTTCATAAAATGAATGCGTCTGAGAGAATCCTAGAGCGTGTTTTTATAGATTAGATTTTATCTAATCTATCTAAAGTTTTAGATTAGATTGTTTAGCATTTTTATTGCATTTTTGTTTAGCTTTTTAATTAGTTTTTATCTAAGTTTTCTAATAAATACTGTTAGACTTCTAATATTTCTAATATTTTTTATTTGATTTTTTCTAAAAAATATGATTAGATATATATACGTATAAAAAGTACAAATATTTTGAGGTGGGATAAAAATGAAAAAAATCGCAGTGTCTATTCAGAAGGGTGGAGTAGGCAAAACAACAGTCAGTTTATCGCTTGCGGCAGAGCTTGCAAGACGTGGTAAAAAAGTTCTTTTGATAGATGCAGACCCGCAAGGAAATACGACAGGAACATTGCTTGAATCTTTCAGCCATGATCTTGCAGAAACTCTTTATGGGGACGTGACAATCGATCAGGCAATATCTAAAACGCAAATTGAAAATCTTTATATCATTCCGACGAATTCAATTGACAGAAAAGGATTCCGTTCTTTGCGGACATACAGAACAAGCGAAGCTTCAAAAGAGCCTTTTATTTTCTCGGACCTTTGTGAAGAAGTAAAGAAGCTCAATTTTGATTATTGTATTTTTGACACATCTCCTGCATTTGACGAATTTGAAGAAAACATAATGATTGCGTCGGACGAAGTTATTGCAGTCATCAAAGCTGATGCGTATTCTCAAGATGGACTTCAGATTTTCAAAAACAACCTTGAAAGTTTTAAAAAACGGAAACACTCTCAAAACCCAAAATTTGAAACAATTGTCCTGAACGAAATCAACAGGTCTATAAAGCTTACTGACATCATTTCGGAAGGGCTGAACGAGGGCGATTTTAACGTTGTTTTTGTTCCTGTAGACCAAGATTTTAAATATGCAACTTTGGCAAGGCAGACAATCCAACAGCGAGGTGGAAAAAAAGAAACTCTTGATGCGCTGAAAAACCTTGCGGATCTTGTAAAATAAAAGGAGGGGAAATATGCCAATTGCAAAGAAAGAAATTCCTGCGGACTTTTTTACACAAATGAAAAACAATGTTCACAAAGATGTATTCCATGTTGGAGAAGAACAAAACGTTGATCACACTTCCCAGTCTGAAAGGCAATTGAAACCGATACAAACATCTGTTGAATCATCTTTATCAAAAGGGAAATACGCAGATGTGATGAATATTAGGCTTTCTCCGGGTCGCCGCGATGAAATTAAAAAATTCTGCACAAACTGTGGAGTCACAATTACACAGTACATTGAAGCCTCTTTTGAATTTCTTGAAAAAGAAGTTGCAGCAGGAAATGTCGTAATTTCCAAAGGTGGAATATCAAAGAAGGTAGAATAATGGGAAAAAAATTACCGGAAAAAACATCACTTGCCCCAGTAGACAACTCTTCTGATGAACTTTTTGCATCGTTGAAAGGGCTTGAAGAAAAATCTGAATCAAAACTTTCTTTAAGTTATATTCCGAGTTTCTTTACGACTGCATCACTTCCTTTCAAAAATATAAATAAAACAGAATTTGTAAGAAAGGGAAGCAACGGAATTTCATTGATTTTGAATTCGCCTAAAAATGTTCCGTTTGGAAAATATGGCAGACTTTTGCTGAGCGTTTTTACAACACATGCCGTAATTTCTAAAATAAAAGACGCTCCTGTTGAAATCGAATTCGAATCGCTGTCTCAACTTTTGAGGGAAATGCAACTTCCTCGCCAGAGAGGACAAGATATTCAGGAGCAACTTGAATGTTTTAAAAAAGCAACATTTTCATTTGAACAAAAAGTTGAAAAACAGGAACAGGCATATCTTTTTAAAAATTTATATGGACCTGATGAAAAACTCCCAAAAAGAGATGTTACAGTGCGTACAACTTCAACTGGAACTATTCTTTTTACAGAAGGGGTGCAGTACCAAGAAATTTTTGACGAAAAATCGAAAAATCCCAGAATCGGAAAATTTAAAATAATCCTTTCTGCAAATTTTGCTCATTTTTGCCAGCAACACGGAGTTCCAATCAATTACACTGTCTATAAAGATATTTCAAGTCCTGTCGGAAAAGATATCTACGCATGGCTTGTTTACAGAAACAACAGCAACATAAAGCCTGAAGGAGTTTTTATTCCGAGAGAAAAACTCGTTGAGCAATTTATGCCTGTTGCAGAAGAGTCGGATCCTAAAATTGCGAACGTAAATTATGCCAGAATTATCGATCAAGTTCGAGAGATTAAAGAAAAATATTATCCGGAATTGAACGTAGAAATAGATAAAGGAGGAACGGGATTGACATTGTTTAAAAGTCCTACTCCTGTTCTTAAAGATGATATAAGATATGCTTTGATTTCAGCAAATATGGATATTTAAAATAAAGATGTAACAGTGTTGTTATAAAAAAATTTTGTAACAATTCTGTTATCTATATTGATGTTATCCACAAAATAATTATCCCTATTATTAGTTTTTTTATATTATTAGTTAATTATTAGATAATATAGAAGAAATAACAAAAGTGTGACATTTGGATAGCAGAATTGTTACTTAGCAATGTTAAGTGTAAAGTTTCTTCTATAAAGAGCCAAGCAAGTGGTATAGTGTAACTTATAACATAACTGTTACATAAAAATCCGGTTATCCACAAGCCGATGTTGGTAAAAATAACAGGAGTGTTACATTTATTGATAACAAAACTGTGACAATCAGTATATTGTTTTTTTTTGATACTATAACAGAACTGTTACATTATATAAAACAATGTGCTTCTTTTTAATTTCCACTCGGATAACAGGTTTGTTACAATTTATTTATTTTCCATTTTTGAAGGGTCAAGTTTCCAGAGTTTTTCTTTTAGTTCCTGACCGGCTCTGAATGCGATGACATAATGCGGCTCTACTTTTACTTTTTCTCCGGTTTTAGGATTTCGGGCAGATGCTTTCCCTTTTCTTAGGCGAGGTTCAAAAGTGCCGAAGCCTCTCAATTCAATTGTATTTCCTTCTTCCATAGATTTCCGCAATTGTTCAAGAAAGCAGTCTATCGTTTTTTGAATTGTCTGTTTATCGACACTTATTGTGTTATATACATTTTGCACAAGTTCTTTTTTTGTCGTTTTTGAATTGTTCATTTTGTCCTCATTTTTATTATAGTTTTTTATATAAAATAGTATTTTTGCTTATTAAAATACGACACCCAATTTATAATAAACTCTAATACTCTAAATGTCGAGTTTCATAATTAAGATGTGGGGGAATATTCTTTATGTAAAAGATTAAAAACCAGTTTGATATTATTTTTCTTGACTTTTTTTTGAATTGTGTTTATTTTAATTGTGTACAATGAAATTGTATAAATTGTAAAGTGGTCGGAACTATATATATTTATTCCGGCTGTGTAGGAGACAAAATTATGGAAATCACTTTAACATCACAGAATTTTAAAAATGAAGTGTTAGAATCAAAAGAACCTGTTCTTGTTGATTTTTGGGCAAGTTGGTGCGGTCCGTGTCAGATGATGGGTCCTGTAGTTTCAGAAATCGCTAAAGACAAAGCAGGTCAGATTAAAGTCGGTAAAGTAAATGTTGACGATGAAAGCGACCTTGCTCAGCAGTATGGAATAATGAGCATTCCGTCTTTTATCCTTTTTAAGGACGGAAAAATCGAAAAATCTTTTGTCGGAGCTACTACTAAAGAAGGTCTTTTGCAGAATCTGGGGCTTTAATGATGGCTGCCGAAGGAGATTCATTGAGACTCGGAGATCAACTTTGTTTTTCTTTATACGTTTGCTCAAAGGAAATAGTGCGCAGATATAAGCCGTTTCTTTCAGACATCGGGTTAACTTATACTCAATACATCACAATGATGGTTCTTTGGGAGCAAAAGCGGATAAAAGTTCACGAGCTTGGAAAATTCCTTTACCTTGATTCGGGAACGCTCACTCCGCTTTTAAAGCTCCTTGAAAAAGATGGGCTTGTCGTGCGCGAACGAAATTCAGATGACGAAAGAGTTGTCTATGTTTCGCTTACTAAAAAAGGTGAAAAACTGAAAGAAAAGGCAATGTCTGTTCCTCAAAAAATATGCTCTTGTGTAAACCTTACACCTGAAGACAGAGAAAATTTGAAAAAATCTCTCGAAAAACTCCTAGAGAAGCTGTCTGAATGAGAAAAAATACAAAAACTATTATTGGAATTGAAGACGAAATAAAGTTATAATAAAGATAATGCTAAAGTAAGGAGATTCCGATATGGCATCATTGAACATTGAACTTTTTTCAAATTGCCTGAACAGAGCAACATCTTTTAAAATGATTATTCCCACCGACAGAAGATTTGACCCGCTCAATAAAGCTGAAGAAAATCCTAATTTAAATAGACCGATGAGAACTTTATTTTTGCTGCATGGATATACGGGAAAAGGCGATTGTTGGATTCCTGAACATCTGATTGAACAGTATAACTTTGCTGTTGTCTGTCCGAGTGGTGAAAACAGCTTTTGGTTAAACGGGCTTTCGACAGGTCATGCGTTTCAGTCTTTTGTTGGAGAGGAACTTGTCGATTTTGTAAGGAAAACATTCGGACTTGCAAAAAACAGAGAAGAAACGTATATAATGGGGCTTTCGATGGGCGGATTTGGAGCGCTTCACACAGCTTTAGCTTATCCTGATGTTTTCAGTAAAACAGCTCCGTTATCATCAGCTTTTGTCCAGCATGAAGTTGCAAATATGAATCCGGGAAATCTTGGAAAAGCCCATGAAATTGCAAATTATGACTTTTATCGAGAATGTTTCGGGGAACCTTCAGAACTTTTGGAAAGCGAAAAAAATCCTGAAACTCTTGTCAAAAAACTTTTGCGCGAAAAGAAAAAACTTCCGGAAATCTTCATGTCTGTAGGAACTGAAGATTTTCTTTTGGAACAAAACAGAGCAATGCACAAATTTCTTGAAGAGCATGGAGTTGAACACACTTATCTTGAATGGGAAGGCGCCCACGACATGAAATTCTGGCATGAAAGTGCAGAAAAATTTATTCCAATCATGATGAAATAAAAATCATAAATTAAAACAGTCTGCTTGCACAAGATAACCGAATTGTTACAATAGATTGCCAGATTGCTACAATGAAAGGAGTTTGGATGGACGCAAAACAGTTTCTTGAAATTTTACATGTTGCGGAACGGCTGAAAAATACAATCAGGCATTGTACAACGTCAAATGGGCGGCCGGAAAGCGTGGCAGAACACAGTTGGCGGATTTCTTTAATGGCTTTGCTGCTGCGCGGTGAGTTTCCTGAGTATGATATAGATAAAGTCATCCAAATGTGCCTTATTCATGATCTTGGAGAGTGTTTTACCGGTGATATTCCGGCTTTTAATAAGACTGATAAAGACAGGGAGAAAGAAGAATCCCTGCTCGATGAATGGATAAAATCGCTTCCCGACGATGTTTCCTGTCATCTTTTTGAATTGCTCAAAGAGATGAATCAGCAAAAAACAAATGAAGCAAAACTATACAAAGCGCTCGATAAACTTGAAGCTCTTATTCAACACAACGAATCGCCGATTTCTACATGGGAACCGCAGGAGTATCGATTTCAAAAAGAATATGGATGGCAAAATGTTGAATTTTCACAGTGGCTTAAAGAGCTTCGTCAACAGATCCTTTCAGATACTGATGAGAAAATTGCTCGGAATGTGTAATAATTATGTAACAATGAGGTTATCTGATGAAAAAAACATATATAACTACGATGCCTGATCATTTTGGAGCCTTTTTAATAGCAAGTGAATGTTTTTCTTCGTTGGGGATAAACATCACTCGTGTAAGTTACAATAAAGCCATAGATTCTCAAACTCTTTTTATTGACGCAGAGGGAGATGAGGAAGCACTTTTAAAAGCTGATGCTAAACTTACAGAACTTGGATACCTCAATTCTGAGCAAAAAGAAAAAAGCATTGTTTTGCTGGAATTTTTACTTGTCGATAAGCCGGGGTCTGTAAAAGATGTACTTGATGTGATAAGGCAGTATGGGTTAAATATTTCTTATATCAGTTCCGAAGAAAACGGAACAGGATATCAGCCTTTTAAGATGGGGCTTTTTGTTGAAAGCGAAGAACAGTTTTTAGCTTTTTTAGCAGACGTTCAGGATATCTGTGATGTAAAAGTTATAGATTACAACAGCTCCGAAAAATCGTTTGACAATTCGATTTTCTATCAATCGTTCGTTTTCGGTCTTATGTGCAGGCTTGGGCTCTCAAAATCCTTGCAGGAATCTCTTTTGGTAAATTCAAACAAGATTATGCAGATGCTCGATGAAAAAGGGCTTCCGCCTTACAAGACTTTCGAAAGCATCAGCCGGTTTGCAGAGTTGCTTGCAAAGTATCGAGGAGACGCTTTTGCGCCTCGTATCTCCACTCATAAGATTGCAGAAAATACTGAAATAATATTGATTGAACCGCCTTGCGGAAGCAACACGACAATTTTGAAGAGTAGGGGAGAGGTGTTATTTATAGACTGTGGGTATGCTCTTTACCGTGAAGAAATGATAACATTGTTCCGAAAAATCTTGCCGGACTTCGACAAAATGAAAAAGAGAATTTTTATCACACATGCCGACGTTGACCATTGCGGACTTTTATCGTTATTTGACGAGATTTATGCAAGCAAAAAAACAAAGGAATGTCTAAATCTCGAATATGAAGGAAAAAACGACTTTCGTGAACAAAATCCTCTTCACAGACCTTACATAAGTATTTGCAAGACTCTGACAGGATATAAGCCTGTTGAACCTTCAAGAGTTCAGGCGCTCTGGGACATCTATGGAGAACAGGAAAAGCCTCTCGAATCGATGGGATTTTTTGATTTCAGTGAAATGCATTTTGAAGTTTTTCAGGGAAAAGGCGGTCATCTTGCAGGCGAAACAGTTTTGATAGACTATCAACATCACATCGTCTTTTCAGGAGACATTTATATAAACGTGCATGGATTGACAGGAGAACAAGCTGAATACAATCAGTATGCTCCCGTTTTGATGACTTGTGTCGACACTGACCCACTTTTGTGCGCCATGGAGCGAAATGCAATCGTTCAGAATCTTGATGCCGGCGAGTGGAAGATTTTTGGTGGACACGGAATGAAAAAAGATTATACTGTGAGCTGATGGTGAGTGAAATAAATTATGGAAAAAGTTTACTTAGATAGATTTGCTAAAATAAAAGCTGAGATGACGTTGCGAGGAATTGACGCTCTGCTTGTTACGGATTTCTATTCAATTTGGTATTTAAGTGGAATCTGGAATGAACCTTATGAGAGAATGTACGTTCTCTACGTTCCTGTCGAAGGTTCTGTCAAATTGTTTGCAAACAGACTGTTCAATATTCCTGCTAACAATTTTGAAACTATTTGGTATTCAGATTCCGATGATTGCGTTGGCATTCTTTCTTCTCACATTGCAGAAAAAGGAAAGGTCGGTGTTGATAAAACGTGGTCTGCACGCTTTTTAATTCCGCTTATGCAGAAAAACCAGAATGTAAGTTTTGTACTTGGCAGCGACTGCGTAGATAATGTTCGCGCACGTAAAGATTTAAAAGAAATTGAATTGATGAAAGAAGCCTCTAGGATAAACGACGTTGTAATTGAAAAAGCGATGGCTTATGTTCATAAAGGAGTTACAGAGCTCGAAGTTGCGGAATTCGTAGCGGAGCAGTTTAAAAAAGAGGGTGCTGAAGGGCCGAGTTTTGAAACAATAGTTTCTTTTGGTGCAAATGCCGCAGATCCTCATCATGAGCCTGATGGAACTGTCGTACAAGAAGGGGACTGTGTTTTGATAGACATGGGCTGCCGAAAAGATCATTATGTTTCAGACATGACTCGTACGGCTTTTTTTAAAAGTGCGCCGGAAGAATATACAAAGATTCATGATATTGTGCGCGAAGCGAATGAAAAGGCAGAGGCTTTTGTACGTCCCGGTGTTCCTCTGTGTGAAATTGATGCTGTTGCCCGAAGTTATATTTCAGATGCAGGCTATGGCGAATATTTTACACATCGGCTCGGTCATTTTTGCGGACAGACGGAGCATGAGCAAGGCGATGTCAGCGCTGCAAACAAAGATGTCGCAAAAGAAGGGATGATTTTCAGCATCGAACCCGGAATTTATCTGCCAGGGAAATTCGGGGTTCGTATTGAAGACCTTGTTCTCGTTACAAAAGACGGCTGCGAGCCTCTAAATCATGTAGATAAACACTGGAAAATTATCGGGTAAAAAACCTAATGCCGAACTGAAAGAGAATAATACAAACAATGATTGTTTATTGTGATTCAGCTTTCTGTCTCATTGTCTGTATTATTTTTAATCAAATTCTATTTCAAGCCGAAAAGTTTCAAATCATCTTCAACTGTAGATATTCCACCAATTCCGAATTTTTCAACAAGGAAACTTGCGATTGCAGGCGAAAGAAATGCCGGAAGTGTAGGACCAAGATGGATATTTTTAACGCCGAGTGATAAAAGCGCCAAAAGTACAATCACCGCTTTTTGTTCATACCATGCGATGTTGTAAACAATCGGAAGCTCATTGATATCGCTTAGATTGAAAACTTCCTTAAGTTTGAGAGCGATAACGGCTAGAGAGTAACTGTCGTTGCACTGTCCTGCATCAAGAACTCGAGGAATGCCGCCGATGTCTCCGAGATTCAATTTGTTGTATTTATATTTTGCACAGCCAGCTGTAAGAATCACAGTATCTTTCGGAAGCGATTCAGCAAACTCCTTGTAGTAATTTCTAGATGAAGCACGACCATCACACCCACCCATGACGATAAAGCGTTTGATTGCGCCTGTTTTTACAGCGTCCACGACTTTATCCGCAAGTGCAAAAACCTGATTGTGTGCAAATCCTCCAACAATAGAACCTGTCTCAATTTCTGTCGGCGGCGGGCATTTTTTTGCGAGCTCAATTATTTCTTTGAAGTCTTTTTTGCCGTTTTCATTATCTTGAATGTGTTTGCAGCCAGGAAATCCGACATCATTTGTCGTAAACAGGCGCTCTTTATATTGATCAGTTGGAGGGACGAGGCAGTTTGTTGTAAGGAGAATTGGTCCATTGAAAGATGCGAATTCCTTTTTCTGAAGCCACCATGCGTTGCCGTAATTTCCTGCAAAGTTTTCATATTTTTTAAACGCAGGATAGTAATGTGCAGGAAGCATCTCTCCATGAGTATAGACATCGACTCCTGTTCCTTTTGTTTGGTCGAGGAGCATTTCAAGGTCTTTTAGGTCATGACCGGAAACAAGAATGCCGGGATTTTTGCGAACTCCAATATTTACCGAAGTGATTTCCGGATTACCGTAAGTTTCCGTATTTGCTTTGTCTAAAAGCGCCATTCCCTGAACGCCATAAGTTCCAGTTTCCATCGTGAGTGCAACATAATCGTCGAGGGTAAGATTTTTGTCCAAAAGTTTTGCAAGAGCTGTGAGCACAAACAAATTGATTTTATCATCTGAATAGCCGAGCACTAAAGCGTGTTTGAGATACGCCGCAAGCCCTTTTAATCCATAGGTGATAAGTTCCCGAAGACTTCTGATATCTTCGTCTTGAGTTGCGAGAACTCCCAGCTCTGCATTTTCTGCGAGTGTTTTTCCACCGTTGATTTTTGATGTCAACGCTTGTGTTTCATCGATTGCTTTTTCAAGAGCGCTGTTGTCAAAGTTGGCATTTGTAATTGTCTTAAAAAGATTGTTGATTGCAAGCGGCGCCGCTGATTTTACATCTTCCGCTTTAGCTCCCTTTTCGAGCACTGCAAGTCCAAGTTTTTTTGTAGCGAGAATAAGTTTGTCTTGCTCTAAAGCCGTATCAGCTTTTTTCCCACAAACTCCCATCTTCGTACAACCTTTGCCGCCGGCAGTTTCCTGACACTGGTAACAAAACATTTCCTGTTCCATAAAAACCTCTTAATCAATAATGTTCTTTAATTATAAATGCAGATGTGATGCTCTCTCGTTGCCTGAGCAACATATTTGATTTTATGGTTGGAATTTTTTATAATCATAATCATTGACAAAAGAGGTTTTTTTATGGATAAACTTATCGGTATTTTAATTTGCTTTGCAATTGCAGTTCCTTCTTATTTTTTTGGAAAACTTTTTCCGGTTGTTGGAGGAGCTGTCATTTCTATTTTGATTGGAATGATTATCGCTTTGTTTTGGAACAACAAAGGAAAAGCTGCTGCCGGAATAAAATTCACATCGAAATATGTTTTGCAGGCTGCAGTTGTTTTGCTTGGATTCGGAATGAACTTAAGCGTCGTTTTGCAAACCGGGAAACAGTCGCTGCCTGTCATCTTGAGCACTATCACCGCATCTCTTTTGATTGCGTTTGTTTTATGCAAAATCATGAAGATTCCCGGAAATATCTCAACTTTGATAGGAGTCGGCTCTTCAATCTGCGGCGGTTCTGCGATTGCGGCTACAGCTCCTGTCATCGATGCTGACGATGGAGAGGTCGCACAGGCGATTTCGGTGATTTTCTTTTTCAATGTTCTTGCAGCAATTTTATTTCCTGTTTTTGGAAAGCTGATAGGGTTTAGCACGGCAGATGGGGAAGCGTTCGGGATTTTTGCGGGAACCGCTGTCAATGATACATCTTCCGTAACTGCGGCGGCTGCAACTTGGGACGGGATGTGGAATCTCGGTACCCAGACACTTGATAAAGCGGTCACTGTAAAGCTGACGCGAACGCTGGCTATCATTCCGATCACGCTTGTACTCGCGATGTTCCGTGCAAGCAAGGCAAGAAAAGATGGGACTCAAACAAAAGGGTTCAGCTTGAAACGAGCGTTGCCGCTGTTTGTACTTTTCTTTTTAATTGCGTCTGTCATAACTACAATTGCGTTATCACTTGGCATGTCTAAATCGATATTTACGCCATTAAAGGAACTAAGCAAATTTTTTATCATAATGGCGATGGGCGCAATCGGATTAAACAGCAATATTTTTCAGCTTTTAAAGTCGAGCGGAAAGCCGATCATACTTGGAGCTGCATGTTGGATTGGAATTACAGCCGTAAGTCTTTTGATGCAAAATATTATGGGACTCTGGTAATATCATCTGATTTTCTGAAAATTTTTTCTGACACGCCCCTAGAACAAGCTGATGCAAAAAGACGCCGCTCACGAATATCAATCGCTTTATCTTTATGATATACTTTGAGAATGGACGAACAAAATTTAATTAAACTCGAGATGAAACTTGCGTATCTTGAAGATTTTTTGAATCAGCTTCAGGATGTTACAGTTAAGCAAGGAAAAGATATCGAAAAACTCAAATCGGAAAACAAAGTGCTCAAAGACAAAGTAAAAGATTTATCTGACTGGGCGGAAGGCGATATTCCCGACCGTAAACCGCCGCATTATTAAATTATCACGCAGATTCTATTGCAGCGCCATCTGGTCGTTTGTGATTGAGTGTTTTTTTATTTGCCTAAAGCGCTCCGCCAAATCTTCCAAAGTGAGTTTTTGTTTTTCTTCGCCGTCTATATCCATGATGATTTCGCCGGCATCCATCATCAAAAGTCGATTTCCGTAGTCGAGCGCATGCTGCATGTTGTGGGTTATCATCATGACAGTAAGGTTGTTTTCGGTTGCGAACCTTCTTGTAAGCTCCATAACAATTGCGGCGTTTGCAGGGTCTAGAGCTGCCGTGTGTTCATCTAGAAGAAGGATTGCCGGCTTTGACATAACTGCCATCAAAAGAGTGAGAGCCTGTCTCTGTCCGCCGGAAAACTGCTCTACGTTATCTGCAAGGCGTTTTTCAAGCCCCATGTTGAGCTGTTTTAACTGTTCACAAAATTCTTGTCTGCGTTTTTTATTTAAACTGATTTTTAGCCCTTTCCATCCTTTTTTGCTGCATATATTCATATTGTCTTCGAGTGACATTTTTCCCGCCGTCCCCAAAAGCGGATTTTGGAAAATGCGCCCGATATACGAAGCTCGCTTGTATTCTTTATCAAAAGTGATGTCGCGGTCTGTTATGCGTCCGTCTTTGTCTGCGGTTGACAAAAAAATTTTCCCTGTCGTCGGGGTTAGGGTGCCGGAAATAATATTGTAAAGGGTAGATTTTCCCGCTCCGTTTGAGCCTATCACAGTTATAAAATCACCATGTTTTATTTTAAGGTTTACATTTTTTAAGGCGATGTTTTCGTCGGGAGTGCCTGCGTGGAACGTAATTCCGATATTTTCGAGTTTAATCATTTTGGTCTCCGTTTGCAGATGCTCTCTTTGACGCTGCCTGTCTTTCCGGTCTTTTAAGATGTTTATAAAAGTTTGACTTTCCTTTTATGTTTGCGATTATCAGACAGATTATTATTAAAATTCCAGTTATAAGTTTTAAATCATTTGCGGTGAGGTTGATGAAGTGCCCGTAGCGGCGAGCAAGAACCATCAATGCACGGTAGATGATTGAGCCTGCAATAACTCTCAGCGTTTGAAGCCCGATTTTATTTGAATGAATGATGAATTCTCCAAGCATTAAAGATGCCAAACCGCTTACGATTACGCCTGTTCCGCTTCCTACGTCTGCAAATCCGTTGTACATCGCTGCAAACGCTCCAGAAAGCGCCGCAAGTCCGTCTCCAACACAAACACCGATCCCTCGAACAATCTGAGGATTTACTCCGTTTGAAATCACCATCTGTTCGTTTGAACCGAGAGCACCCATAGTGAGTCCAAGGTCGGTGTGAAAAAACAAATCGAGAAGCGCTTTAAAAGCGATTATAAAAAGAAGAAGGAAAATCAGAATTCCCGATTCTGATGGGATTGATTCAAAGTGAGTTTCAAAAAAAGCCGTCAGTTTTGAAAAAAGGGTGTCGAGCTTAAGAAACGAGATGTTAGCTTTGTTTTTCATAATGCGAAGATTGATAGAATAGAGCATCGTCATCATCAATATGCCGGCGAGTAAATCAGGGACACGGAGTTTTGTGTATAAAAATGAAGTCACAAGCCCTGCAAGGCATCCGCCTGCAAACGCTAAAAGAATGCCGGTGACTGGAGACATCCCTTGTGTAAGACATGCCGCGAGAATGCAGCCACCCATCGGGAACGCTCCGTCAACTGTCATATCACAAAAATTTAAGGTTCTATAGCTTATAAATAAGCCAAGAACCATAATGCTGTAAATTAAACCTTCAATTAAAATTGTTTCTATCATCAGAAACATCATATAAAAAAAATTAAGTTTTTGCTATATGAAAGCAGATAAAAACAGGAGAAAACACAGAGAAACTGTTTTGTGCACCCCTATCTATTTTTTTTCTTTAAGCTTTCCATTTTCAATAATAAAAGTTGCCTGTTTTAATAAATTTTCCGGTATTTTGATTCCGCATTCTTTTGCTGCATCGATATCGATCAATATGTCCGAATCTTCAGGCTTTGTCATAAATCGCACAGGAATATCAGCCGGTTTTTTACCGTTTAAGATATCTACTACAATTTCGCCTGTTGCACGACCGGCTTTGTAGTAATTGAATCCTGATGCTATAAAACATCCGCCGTCTTTTGCTCCGGTTACGTCTGCTGAGAAAATAGGTTTTTTTGCTTTTTTGAACACAGAGATCAGACTTGGAAGTGCAGAAAAAACAGTATTGTCTGTTGTGAGATAGATTCCGTCTACGCGGTCTACAATCGCTTCGGCAGCCTGTTTTACTTCTGAAGAATTGGAAATTGACTGCACTACGAGTTTTAGACCAGCTTCATTGCATCCTTGTTTTACCAATTCTAAAGATGATACAGAATTGTCTTCGCTTGCAGTGTAGATGTATCCGAGAGTTTTAATTTTCGCAATCTCTTTGAAAAGCTTTATATGCTCTTTTGACGGAAGCTCGTCTGACATTCCTGTTACATTTTTATTGCCGTGCTCGAGAGTCGTTACAAGACCGGCTCCCAGAGGGTCTGTCACAGTTCCAAATACTACAGGAACGTTGCGTAAAGTGTTGGCAAAAGCAATTGCAACCGGAGTCGCGATCCCGACTGCAACATCAACATTTTTATCTCTGAATTGCGATGCAATCTGATTCGCAGTGTTTACATCTCCGTTTGCGTTTTGCAAATCAAAAGTTGCGTCTATTCCGGCGTCTTTAATCGCATCCATCACGCCGCGTTCAATATCGTCGAGTGCGATGTGCTGCACGATTTTTGCAATGCCAATCTTTACCTTTTTCGGTTTTTTCGGTTTTGCTGCAGATATTGTCCCAAGACAGAGAGCTGCCATCATAATTATCATAATTTGTTTTTTCATTTTTACCTCCGGATACGGATTTTGAAACCGTTCGTTTTTAAGTTTCTATTTGTAGAAACAATATACAGCGCGGCGCTGTTTCTGTCAATAGAAATCTCGTTTAACCTATCGAATTTTGTTTTGCGCTTGAGAACGGTGTCTTTGGGTTTTATAATCTAAGTATCTTTTTAAGCGAGGTATATATGAATGTCTTAATAATTAACGGCAGTCCTCATCAAAATGGAAACACATCAATTGCTCTAAAAGAGATGGAAAATATTTTTGCCGAGCAGGGTATTGGAACAACTGTCATCACCGTCGGAAACAAAGATGTTAGGGGGTGCGTTGCATGCGGATTTTGTTACACACACGGCAGGTGTGTTTTTGACGATGAAGTAAATAAAATTGCGGAACTTTTTGAAAAAGCTGATGGGCTTGTAATCGGAAGTCCGGTTTATTATTCGTCTCCAAACGCCACGGTGATTGCTTTGCTAGACAGACTTTTTTACAGCTCTCATTTTGATAAAACAATGAAAGTTGGAGCAGCAGTTGTTATCGCTCGCCGCGGTGGTTGTTCAGCGACTTTTGATGTTTTAAACAAATATTTTACAATCTGTGGAATGCCGGTCGCTTCAAGCCAATATTGGAACAGTGTCCATGGCAGAACGCCAGGAGAAGCTCAGCAGGATGCTGAAGGTTTGCAGACAATGCGAATCTTAGCCAGAAATATGTCTTTTCTCATAAAAAGTATTGCGCTCGGAAAAGAAAAATTTGGGTTGCCGGAGGAAGAGAGTCGCCTTGTGACTCATTTTATTCGCTGAAAGACAAAATCGCTTCACCGAATCGAAGCGTAGAATCCGTAGATTGCGCCAAAAATCCAGCTTACAAAAGAGACCGGCACAGTGATGATTGTCCCAATCCAGCCGACAATTGACGACGTCGCTTTTGCGTCTGCCTCTGCCGATTTTCTTACGGATATGTTGTTGTTGTAATGGTATTCTTCATTTTTGATAATTTTGACTTTATCGTCTTCTGCAAACCGATTGTTTGTTTCAATTGTATAAGACTTTACCGTTATCTGATTTTTTGTAAACGGCTTATGATATTCAGGATATCTAATTTCATTTGCGGCTTTTGCTTCCTCTGCTTTCATTTTGTCTTTTTTTGTATCGGGCATAATCCAAAAGAATCCGTCATTAGCAGTCATTGTCCTGTATCCGCCGATAAAATTTATAAAAGAATAGCCTGCGCACTTTAAAAGGCTGAGACAAGAGCTTCCAAGAACAACAAATGGCTTTCCAAAAATGCAGTAGAAAAAGTATGAAAAATCTGTTTGGCTATCGACTTTCGCTTTTTCATAATTGATAACGAATTGTTTGATGCCTTTTGAATCTGCCGCATCTTGAATCGGATTTTGCTTTGAAATTTTTTCATATGCTTCATAGCAAACGTCTTTATATTTTCTTTCTTTGTTAAATTCTTTTTTTTGTTGTTGCTTGTTCGAAAACTCTTTTTCTGCGATTAGGACATCATCGTCATAAAAAAGCATCGTAGTCTTTTCAGTTCGTTTTAATTTGTCGCTTACGATAAATGCATCAATATGGATATTTTCGACATCGGCGCTTTTGTATATTGTGTTTGTGTTGCGCTTTGTTTTGCCATCGACGATATAAGATTCGTCGTCATAAATAATAACATCGTCTTGAAAGATTTGAGAATTCTTTTTTTCATAAAAATTTGTACTCGCACAAGATGTGTAAACTGATGATAAAAGAATTGCTAAAAAAATACGAAATGGTTTTTTGAACATATTGATTCTCTTGACCTGCTTGCTGTTCGATATAATTTTATATTGTATCGGTAAAAATTGTCAAATTGCTAGAAATCTGAATTCGTATAATTTTCCGACATACCATTGACATTCTTTATATAATTCGTATAATTTGCGACTAAGTCGCAAAATGAAAGATAAAAGAGCAACGATTTTTGCCGTTATATTTTTTTTACTTACAGTTTTCTCAATTTTTTATTCTGCCGCAGAATCGGAGCATAAATTTCATTGCAGTGATGATTTTTGCCCAATCTGTTATGTCATAGCTGTTTCGGCGGAAAATCTTAAACTTTTGAGAATCGGGCTTGGATTTTTTGCGACACTGTCGGCAATTTTCTATTTTTTTATCAGGTTGAATCTTTTCTCAATTGCGCAAAGCAATACAAAAAACTGCACTTTAGTTTCTCAAAAAATTAAATTAAACAATTAGGCTCTGCGTTGCATTTGTGCACAATAAAAACAAAATATCAGTAAAAATCATTCAAAACTAAAACAAAAATCTGCACAGCAGAAAAAAGAGGAAAAAATGAAAAAATTAATTAAATCAATAATGATGGCAGCGCTGATTCTTGCAGGAACTTCTGCATTCGCCGCATCAAAAAAATCAATTGTGTGTACAACTTACCCTCAGTACGATTGGGTTATCAATATTCTTGGTGAAAATAAGTCTTTTGAAGTGACTTTGCTTCAAGATAAAGGAACCGATTTGCACAGTTTTCAGCCGAGTTTCAAAGACATTGCCAAAATCTCTGATTGTGACATGTTTGTATATGTGGGAGGGGAAAGCGATGAATGGGTTGAAGATGCCCTTTCTAACGCTCGCAACAAAAATATGGTTGTTGTCAATATGATGGAAGTTCTTGGTGACAGAGTTCGCGAAGAAGAAGTTGTAGAGGGAATGCAGTGTGACGTTGAAGATGAACATCATCATGAAGGTGAAGATGAAGACCACGGTCATCATCACGATGAAGCCCCTGAATACGATGAACATGTATGGCTTTCTGTAAGAAATGCAAAAATTATTGTAAATGCGCTTGTACAAAATATCTCAAAACTCGATGCAAAAAATGAAGCAAAATATGCTGCAAATGCGGCTGCGTATACAAAACAATTGGCAACCCTTGATGCGGAATTTGTTGATGTAGTAAATGCTTCGAATAAAAAAGTTGTGCTTTTTGGAGACCGCTTCCCATTCCGATATCTTGTTGATGACTACGGAATAAAATACTATGCAGCGTTTGTAGGATGCAGTGCGGAGACAGAAGCAAGTTTTGAAACCGTTTCATTCCTTTCTGAAAAAGTAAATGAACTAGGATTGAATGTCGTTCTTACAATTGAAAAATCAAATCAGAAGATTGCAAAAACGATTATCAGAAATTCAAAAAATAAAAATTGCAAAATCATGGAGATGGATTCTTTACAGTCGGTAACTAAAAAAGATATTAAAAAGGGAATATCTTATCTTGGTGTGATGAAGGACAATCTTAAAGTTTTGAAAGAAGCGTTGAAATAAATCATCTGCTCTTATCTTAAAGAATCTGCGCTACGCTGACGGCATTTTACGGTTGTATCTATACCAATTGACTAACGGGGGTATCCTTGTTATGTTGTTGCTATGATTTACGAACCGTTAGAATTACCGCCGGCGGGGTCAACTGTTGTTGTTGGAATGTCCGGTGGCGTAGATTCAACACTTGCAGCACTTTTATTGAAACAGAAAGGATGTCGTGTTGTTGGTGTCACAATGGCTCTCTGGGACGGGCATCTTCCTGAAATTGAAACAGAAGATTTTTATTCCGATGCTTGTTACGGTCCTAAAAAAAAAGAAATCACAGAAGAATGTGCAAAATTCTGCAAAGAGCATGATATCGAATATCACATAATCGACTTAAGCCGTGAATATAACGCTGATGTTTTGCAGTATTTTAAAGATGAGTATAGAGCAGGCAAGACTCCGAATCCTTGCGTCCGCTGCAATCAGTTAGTAAAGTTCGGCGCTCTTTTGGAATGCACAAAAAAACTCGGAATCGATTTTGATTATTTTTGCACGGGGCACTATGCGATGATTGTGCGTCCAAAACAAGGGCTTTGGGGAACAGACAAGCGCCCATGCATGATCGCTTGTGCAGACGACAGCTCTAAAGATCAGACATATTTTTTATACAGACTTTCATCGGAAACTCTTGAAAAAGTTCGATTTCCTCTTGCTCAGGTTCATAAAACAGAAGTGTTTGAACTTGCACGTAAAGCAAATCTGGCTGTGGCAGACAAAAAAGAAAGCCAAGATTTTATAGACATGAAGTTTTTTGATGAACTTTTTTCCGATAAACCGTCTGTTCCCGGAGATTTTGTAGATGTAAACGGCACCGTAATCGGAAGGCATCGCGGGCTTGAGCACTACACAGTTGGACAAAGGCGAGGTCTTGGTGTATCTGCTCCAAATCCGCTTTATGTTCAGAAGATCGACGCAGAAAAAAATCAAATTGTCCTTGCAGAAAAAAACGAATTGGCTTCAGCTTCTCTCATCGCCGATGATTTTGTCTGGCCAGGAAATGTAGAACCGAATGAAGTTTTTGAAGCCATGATAAAAATCAGGTTACGCAGCAAATCTATTATTGCGACAGTCGACCGCTACACTCCAGATACTCATGACGATTATAAATACAAAGGGCAGCCGTGGAAGTTCACTTTTGAAAAGTCGCAAAATGCAGTTGCTCCAGGTCAGTCTGTGGTGATTTATAAAGACAACGTGATTTTAGGCGGCGGAATAATCGTAAAAAGCCTTTAGAAAAGTGGCGATGATGACCTTTCCTAAAAAATCTCTGACTTCTGTGTGAATTTAAGGATGAAGAGCTAAGAATATTTCTTCTTTGCAAATTCGATTTTTTCAATGTATAATACGAAATCAGATATCAGAAGGTATCGAATTCAACAGAAGTTGAAGGTTTACAAATGAAGATTTTGGTTGTAGATGCTCAAGGGGGCGGGATCGGTCGTGCGGCAGTTGCTTCGTTAAAGGGATCTTTCCCTGATTCTGAGATTGTCGCAGTCGGAAGTAACGCTGTTGCTACGGCTGCAATGCTTAAGGCTGGAGCAGACCACGCTGCGACCGGTGAAAATGCAGTTGTCGTGTGTTCAAAAGACGCCGACTTCATCGTCGGACCCGTGGGAATTGTGATTGCAGATGCGATGTACGGAGAAATTACTCCAAAGATGGCAGTTGCAATCGGACAGAGCAAAGCCGACAGAATCTTGATACCTGTCTATCATTGTAAAAATACAATTGCAGGCGTTCAAAATTATCAGGTTGACAGCTTAATTGAAGCTGCCGTAGCCGAAATAAAAAAAAGAAGTTCCTGCTAATTTAAAACAATAGAATGCACATATACCAAGAAGGTATATTTCCGTTCTGAAGGATGGAGATATATCTTTTTTTATTTTAAACCGCACGACAACAAAAATCATAAAATTATTAAGCCGTGTGGGAATAAGGAGTTCATTTTGCATATCCCTGAAAATTATTTATCGCCTTCAACTTGTGTTGTTTTTACCGCTGCAATGTTGCCAATTTGGTATAGTGCTGCAAAATCTGTAAAAAGAGAATTGCCTAAAGAAAAAATTGCGATGATAGGAGTTGGTGCAGCGTTTTCTTTTATCGGAATGATGTTCAACGTTCCTCTTCCCGGAGGAACAACGGGACACGCTGTCGGGGCAACTTTGATTGCGACTTTGCTCGGACCGGAAGCTGCCTGCCTTGCAGTTTCTGTCGCATTGCTTTTGCAAGCGCTGTTGTTTGGCGATGGCGGAATCCTTTCTTTTGGAGCTAACTGCTTCAACATGGCGTTTGCAGCGCCGTTTATCGGCTATTTTATCTACAGGCTGATGTTAAAAGCTCTTTCAAAAGGCGGTGATGTAAAAGTTCAACATCGTTTGCTCAGTGCGGCGCTCAGCTCTTATGTCGGTATAAACGTTGCTGCTTTGCTCGCTGCAATTGAATTCGGCGTTCAGCCATATCTGTTTCACAATGCAGCCGGACAAGCTTTATACTGTCCTTATGGGTTAAATATTTCGATTCCGTCGATGATGATCGGTCATCTCACGATTTTTGGACTTGCCGAAGTTGTATTTACAGTTGCAATTCTTGCGTTTATCTCTAAGACGGCTCCTGCTTTTCTTAAAGAAAACATGGAAGAAAAGGCTGGGAAAAAACAGCTGCTTCCTGTAGGAATTTTGCTTGCAGTTTTGACAGTGCTTGTTCCTCTTGGACTTCTTGCAGAAGGAACTGCGTGGGGAGAATGGGGTGCAGATGAAATTGCGGAAGTTGTCAGCGGCGGGCAAAAGCTCGGATATACTCCGAACGGTCTTGAAAACGGATTTCAGTTTAATTCTCTTATTCCTGATTACAGCCTTGAATCTGTGGGAATTCCTGAAGTTGCGGGATACATTATTTCTGCGGTGATAGGAATTTCAGTTCTCGTGATTTTGTTCCGCATCATCAGCTCATTTAAGACAAAAAAAGATTAAAAAAAATGCAGACAAACACAGACATCTTGCCGCAATGGGTAACAAAGCAAAACGATTATTTTCCAGTGAAAGATAACCAAAGATATCTTTCAAAGAGTATTTTGGAATTCTTGCGTTTGTTCAGGCACTTTCACGTCCGAAAAAACGAAAAAATTACCGAATTGCGCGCAGGTGCGAGGTTTGTTCTTGTTATCGGGCTGATTGTTTTGCTCGCTCTATCGAAAAATATGTTTTTTTTCGGAATTGTGCTGGCGAGTTTTTTATCTTTTTTAAGTTTTTCAAAAATTGATGTATTAAAGAAAACGCTGTCAACTTGCACAACAACAGCGTTTTTTACTTTTTTGATAATGTTGCCGTCTTATTTTTTATATCACTCGACCGCATTTATTACAATAACTGCAAAAGTCTTTATCTCTACGGGAATTCTTTCTCTGTTCGCATTGCTGACTCCGTGGAATAAAATCACAGGGGTTTTCGGCAGAGCGAAATCCTCACAGTTTATTGTTTTCATTTTGAACCTCACAATCAGCTATATCCTGATTTTAGGCAACATCGCCCATGAAATGCTCTTTGCGCTGAAATTGCGGAGTGTCGGCAAAAATAAATGCAAAAGAAAAAGTTTTTCAGGGATTTTGGGAACAGTTTTTCTAAAATCAATCAGCCTGTCGGAAGAAACTCGGCAGTCAATGGAGTGCAGGCTCTTTAGCGGCAAGTTTGAACATCCGAAATCAAAGATAAATCCTTTAGATTTTTTTCCAATTATTGTGTTGATTTTTTACATCATTTTATTCATTTATATTTTATAATCGAAAAACAACCGAAAACGGTATTTTATGGCTTTGATAGAATTAAATAACATCAACTTTCAATACGACGATATCCCTTCTCTTGTAGACATCTCGCTTTCAATCGAAAAAGGCGAAAGCGTAGGGCTTGAAGGCGACAACGGAAGCGGAAAATCAACTCTTATAAAGCTTTTAAACGGTCTGATATTCGCATCTTCCGGCACTTATTTTTTTGAAGGCAAAGAGATTTCAAAAAAAACGATGAAAGATGAACTTTTCGAAAAGCAATTTCATTCAAAAATTGGCTATGTTTTTCAGAACTCGGAAACGCAATTGTTTTGCGGAAGCGTAAAAGAGGAAATTGCTTTCGGTCCGCGGCAGATGGGGTTGGCGGAAGATGAAATTGAAATTCGTTGCAGCGATGTCATGAAACTTTTAGGACTAACAGCGATTGCAGAGCGTGCTCCCTATCATCTGAGCGGCGGAGAAAAAAGAAAAACGGCGCTCGCTTGTGTCATTTCTATGAACCCCGATGTGCTGATAATCGATGAGCCGATGAACGGGTTGGACAAAAAAAGCCGTGTCGTTTTGATTGATTTTTTGAAAGCGTGGAAGTCTGCCGGAAAAACGCTTATCATAGCGACTCACGAGCAATCGCTTTTAAATGAGCTTGTAGATAGAATTGTCACTATTACGGAGGAGCACAGAATTGGATAAAAAAGAGCTTTACGAATTGCTTGAAAAATATAAAAAAGGGCAAGCGAGCGAAGATGATATTTTATTAAAAATAAAAGAAGCACCTTTTGAAGATATCGGGTTTGCAAAAATCGATCATCATAGGGCGCTACGGAAAGGAATTGCAGAAGTTATTTACGGAGCGGGAAAAACTCCTGAGCAGATTTTACAGATTGCAAAATCTGCCATCTCCGCCGGGCAAAAAACTGTTTTAATTACCAGAATGAATGCGGCTGCAGCAGACTTATTGAAAAAAGATAGCAACATCAATTTTGAATATGACGAAATAAGCCGCACGGGAGTTTGCGGAACGATTCCGGCTCCTGACGGACGAGGAAAAATCGCCGTAGTTACAGGCGGCACAAGCGATATGCCAGTTGCGGAAGAAGCTGCAAAAACTTGCGAAGCGTTCGGAAACGAAGTTGTTCGTATTTATGACGCAGGAGTTGCTGGTCTCCACAGGCTTCTCTCCAATCTCGATTCTCTGATGAGCGCAAAAGTCGTTATAGCAATTGCCGGCATGGAAGGGGCGCTTGCGAGTGTTGTTGGAGGATTAGTGGACTGCCCTGTGATTGCAGTTCCAACGAGCGTAGGCTATGGAGCGAGCTTTGGTGGGATTTCCGCTTTGCTTTCGATGTTGAACAGTTGTGCCAGCGGAATCAGCGTTGTAAATATCGACAACGGGTTTGGGGCTGCTTATCAGGCAAGCATGATAAATCACATAAAATAGTAAGAGGCACGTTTTATGAAAACTTTATATATTGAATGTAGAATGGGAGTGGCAGGCGATATGCTTACAGCAGCTTTGCTTGACCTTCTTCCAGAAGAAAAGAGATATGAAGCGCTCAACGTTCTTCAGGCGGCGGCTCCTCATGGTGTTGAAATCTCATGTAAAAGTGTAGAAAAGTGCGGAATCAGAGGCAATTATGTTTCGGTTTTAATAGACGGTTGCACAGAGGAAACAGTTTGTGAGCATCATCATGAACATCACCACGAGCATCACAAAATGTCCGACATCGTTGAAATCGTCGGAAAAATGAACATAGCCGACAAAGTAAAAAAAGACGTAATAAAAGTTTACAATCTTCTCGCTCAAGCCGAAAGCCACGCACACGGGAAAAGCGTTGAAGAAATCCATTTTCACGAAGTCGGCAATAAAGATGCGATTATGGACATTACATCGGTGTGTTATCTTATGAATTTGATAGGAGCTGATTCTGTTTTTGCATCGCCAATCAATGTCGGAAGCGGTTTCGTACACTGTGCGCACGGAACTTTGCCTGTCCCAGCCCCTGCAACCGAATATTTGCTCCGCGGCATTCCGTATTATGAAGGAAATATAGATAGCGAGCTTTGTACGCCAACCGGGGCGGCTCTCCTTAAATATTATGTAAAAAGCTTTTGCTCAAGACCGATGATGAGCATTTCAAAAACCGGCATCGGTTGCGGTAAAAAAGATTTTGAAACCGCAAATTGCGTTAGAGTTTTTATGGGAACTGTGTTAAACTCTGCAAACGGCTTTTCTGAATATGCAGAACAGGAAGTTTCGGATAAAGATAAAGTTTTCCAGCTCGATGCAAACGTCGACGACATGACCGGCGAGGAAATCGGATTTGCGATCGGAAGGCTTTTTGAAGCCGGAGCTAGAGAAGTTTTTACAACGGCAATCTATATGAAAAAAAATAGACCGGGCTCTCTGATCAGCGTTATTTGTTCAAACAATAAAAAAAATGAAATCGTAAAAGCATTTTTTAAGCACACGACGACAATCGGAATCAGACAAAAAGAGTGCCAGCGCTATATTTTGGAGCGCGATATAAAAACTGTAAAAACATCAGCTGGCGAAATACGAAAAAAAATATCGCAAGGTTACGAAATAAAGCGCTCAAAATTAGAATTCGACGATGTTGAAAAAATCGCACTTGAAAACAACATCAGCTTTCGTGAAGCAAAAAAAATGCTCGAAAAAGAAAGCGGCGATTGCTGCAGCGACTGATTATGACTGACATTGAACAGCAAAAACTGACAGATTTAAAAGAATATTTTAAAGAGCTTGGCAATGCGGCGATTGCGTTTTCCGGTGGAATAGATTCAACGTTTCTTGCAAAAGTTTGCCACGATGTACTTGGAAAAAAGATGATTGCAATCACTCTCGTTGCAAATTCTTTTCCTCCAAGTGAACGCCGTGAGGCGGAGACTTTTTGCGTAAAAGAAAATATAGCTCATTTAGAAATCAAGTATGATGAGCTTTTGATTTCGGGTTTCCGTGAAAATTCTGTTGACCGCTGCTATCACTGCAAAAAAGCGCTTTTTACAATGATAAAATCGGAAGCTGCAAAAAAAGGATTCAGCAACGTATGCGAAGGCTCAAATATCGACGACCAATGTGTCTACCGACCTGGTCTCAAGGCAATCAAAGAGATTGATATAAAAAGCCCTCTTGCCGTTGTCGGATTAAACAAATTGGAAATCAGGAACATCTCAAAACAGCTTGGCATCCAAACATGGGATAAACCTTCAATGGCATGCCTTGCGACGAGATTTCCTTATGGCGAAGAAATCACAAAAGAAAAATTGATAATGGTAGGCAAGGCGGAACAACTTTTGTTTGAACTCGGCTTCAGGCAGGTTCGAGTTCGCAGTCAGAATAACCTTGCTAGAATAGAGCTTTTGCCTCAAGATTTTGAAAAGTTTATGCAGATAAAAATTCGGGAACAAGTTAACAAAAATTTAAAGGAGTTCGGATTTGATTTTGTAACTCTAGATATTCAAGGATTCAGAAGCGGAAGTTTTGACAGAAAACTGTGATTTTATTTAAATAAAAAAAATACTGTGGAACGTAGGAGCAAGAAAAAACATTCCACAGTATTTAAGTGATTATGGTTTTTATAGGCATTCAGGTTATATGCCAGATAAATTCTTAAGTTAGTATTAACTAACCTTGCTATAATATAAATATAATTTAAAAATATGTCAACTAGTTTTAAAAAAAAATATAAAAATTATTTTTGGTCGCTATATTCCGCAGAAATTCCCATAACGTGCAATGTTCCAAAATGGAATAAATCTCTGATATTTTTTATAAAGGCTGTTGCTTCTTGTTTTGGAATTTTGTGAAGAATTATTTCTACGAAGGAGTTTATCATGCTCGATGCAATTATGTGGACAATCATCGCGTCAACTCTGTGCTCAATATATTTTTTTTCATACATCATGTTAAATGTTTCAACACATCTTTTTGTGTATAAATCGCACATCTCTTCAAGAAAATTTTCATGAGTGCTTCCGGCGGCTTTTGTGAGCAAGAGGGTGAATGTGTCAAAATTAGAATATATGTAATCTAGAAGCATTGTGAAAATCTTTGTTTCTTCTTCCTCATGCTCCTTGCTGATAGGGTTTATATTAGATTTCAATGCATCGTTTTCTTGCATTATTGCGTTTTTTACAACTTCAATCGACCCATCTACTAGAGTGCAAAAAAAATCATCTTTATTTTTAAAATGACGATACATCGCACCTGTCGTCATTCCTGCATTGGCCGCGATTGTGCGCAGAGAGGCTCCCATAAAACCTTTTTCAAGAAATTCTTTTTTAGCGCTCTCAAGAAGTCTTCTTTTTGTCTCAATTGACGACTCTGCCATCTTCTGCCTCTCAAGTAGAGTTTAGTTAAAACTTCTCTGATTAGCAAGTAAAATTCTAAGATTTTGATAACAATGTTATCAAAAAATATTGACATGATAACGTTGTTACCATTATCATAAACGCGTTGGAGTTTGTCAAAAAGTTTTGCGGCTCCAACGGTTTCAAATCAAGGAGATTTTCTATGAGTGTGGAAAAGTTTAACGATTGGTTTAGAAAATTTGGCGAAATCCAGATAAGGCACAGAACTGTTTTTATCATTGCTCTTGCAATCATCACTTTTGTGGGCGCGGTGGGACTCACTAAATTTCAGGCAGATAACAGCGATGATGGGTGGTTTGAGGATTCTGATGAGATAAAGCGCAATCAAAATAAATTCGATCAGATTTTTGGTGGCGATGACGCTATTATGGTTCTTGTAGAAGCTGAGGATGTCTTTAAGCCCGAAGTGCTTGACGCAATTGATCGGCTTGGAAAAAGGCTTTTGGCGGAAGTTCCTTATGCGAACGAACTCACTTCAATTATGAATATGTCAATCTCTAAAGGCACAGAGGATGGGTTTGAGGTTATAAATCCTTTTGAGGACGGAGTTCCTACAGATTCTGCCGAACTTAAGGAAAAGCGTGATTTTATACTTTCGCGACGTTCGCTTGTAAACAATCTTGTAAGCGATGATGGCCGAGAAACTTGGGTAATCCTAAGCTTAAATCATTACGCGTCGGAGGAACAGGTTCCAATTGGTCAAGCGGCTCTTAGTATTGTAAAAGCTGATGAATTTAAAAGCGATGAATACACTTTAAAAGGCATTGGTAGGGCTTATACGGAAGCCGAAGAAAATGAAGTTATAAACAAGGAATGCGCAAAAAGAATCATAATCGGGTTCTTTGTCATGATTCTTTGCCTTTTGCTTTTTGTGCGCAGTTTAAGGGGTCTGATTGTTCCAATTATTGCGACAGTTGGAGGAATTGTAACAGTAATAGGATATTCCTCTCTGTTTGGCATAAAATCTAATATAACAATGCTAGCTCTTCCGGTTATTCTTGGAATGGCTCTCTCGGTCGGATATTCAATTCATTACATAAACGAATTCCGTCTTCATTTCCGCACAACAGGAAAACGAGTAGACAGCGTAATAAAGGCAGTTCAAGAAACCGGTTGGCCAATTTTGTTCACTGTAATCACAACAATGGCTTCCATGATTTCTTTTATGACAGTCGGTATTGGGGAACTCAAATGGGTCGGAGGAATCTGCGCTTCAATTGTGTTTGCGACTTACCTCTATGTAATCATTTTGATTCCTGTATTCATGAGTTTTGGAAAAGACAGAAAAATAGACCGGAAAGCAGTTGAAGAAATTCAGGCAAAACAAAAGGCTGAATACGTTCCCACAAAGGCTGATCTTTTCTTTGAAAACATGGGGCTTTGGGTTGCGCGCAAAAGGTGGTGGATTATTGGAGTTGGGACTGCGATTGTGATTGCAAGTATTCCAGGCTGCTTTAAGATGGGCGTAAATATGGACTACATGCAGATGATGGGAAGAAAAATCCCTTATATAAAAGAACTTCAATCAATCCTCGACGCAAAACTTGGAAGCCAGTACAGTTATAATTTGATGATTGAGTTTCCGGAAGAAGACGCATTCAAAAATCCGGAAAATATGAAAAAACTCGATTTGCTCGAGGCATACCTTTCAAAAGGCAACCTTACTCGATGGACGGGAGACGAGCCAAGAATTACATCTGTCACTGATATTGTTAAAGAGGTGAACTGCTGTTTGAATGCGGACGATCCTGCTTTTTATATCGTGCCGGATGACCAAGAACTCCTTACTCAGGAACTTTTTTTGTATGAGATAAGTGGGGGAGACAATCTTTCACGATGGTTGACCTCTGATTACTCTACGACATATATTCACATCGAGTTAAATGGCTATGACGCAAATAAAATTGTTGAAGATATAAACAACGCAAAAAAATGGGCAAAGGATGTATATCCAGAGGCAAAAACTTCGATCATAGGTGAAGTTATAAATTATGCGGTGATGAACGAAAAACTTGTAAAAGGTGAATTAAAATCATTTATGTTCAGTTTTATAATCATTGCTGTTTTGATGATTGTTGCATTCTCAAGCATCACTACAGGTTTAATCGGCATGATTCCAAATTTGGCTCCAGTTGTTTTTATTGGCGCTGTTATGGGGTACTTTAAAATGGATCTCGATATGATGACAATGACAATAATGCCTATGGTTTTGGGAATTGCGGTAGACGATACAATTCACTTTACAAATCGTTGCAAACTTGAGTTTGAGCGTACAGGCAGTTATAAAGAATCGCTAAAAATCTCATTCCGTGAGATAGGAAAAACACTTGGAATGACCACATTTATTTTGTGCGCTATGTTTTCAGTCTTTCTTGGTTGTCCGGTAGCGTGTTTGTTCAGAATCGGACTTCTCACAATCGTTGGATTGGGCTCAGCTTTGTTAGCGGATTACACTTTGACACCTGTTTTAATCTATGTGACAAAACCTTTCAAGGAGAAGAAATAATATGAAAAAATTTACATTAATTTTAATTGCAATGATTTTTGGAGCCAGTGCGTTTACACAGACGCTTTCAGGATACGACATCATGAAAAAATCTGATGAAGTTCCAAAATCGAAAACAAGCTCTTATACTGCGACTATGACTTTGACAGACAAAAAAGGCAACACCCGCATCCGCGAAGTTCTGGAAAAAAGCCTGGAGCTTACAGATTCGACTAAATCTGTGATCATTTTTACAAAACCAAAAGATGTTTCTGGAGTAGGATATCTCACAATCAGCTACAAAGAGGATTCTTCCGGCAACAAAAAAGATTCAGATAACTGGCTTTACATGCCGGCGATGAAAAAAGTTCGTCGTATTTCGGGTTCTGAGTCAGGCGGTGACTTTATGGGAACTGATTTTACTTACGATGATATGGGCGACCGTGGTTTGAATAAAGATAATTTTCAGCTTATTGGAGAAGAGGATATTGACGGAGCTGCATGTTACAAAGTTGAATGTAAAGCAAAAAATTCTACAGAAAAAAATCCGAGAAAAATCTGCTGGATCAGAAAAGATAATTTTATGCTATGCAAGGCGGAGTTTTATGATAGACAGAATGAACTTCAGAGGGAGCTTATTTGCAGCGACATCAAAAAGGTAGATGGATTTTGGACGACAGGAAAAATGCTGATGAAAAACATTCAAAAGGATCACAGCACTTTGATTGAAATGAACAATGTCAGCTACGGCGAGTCAATCGATGAATCGCTGTTTACTGTCGCAGCACTTGAAAAAGGCAGGATACGATGAAAAAAATATCATTCTTTTTGATTTTGTTTTTGGCGTTCGCACTTCCATCTTTCGCCGATGGAGTTGAGTTTTCAGGCGATATCGATACGGCTTTAGGTGTTGCAGCCCCTTGGACCGACAAAGATTCTGCAGCAGGACATTTTACATTGGGGGAATCGTCTTTGACCGGCAAACTGAATGCGTATTACGCTGACAGTTCCGCTTATGCTGAGGGAACTTTTTCTTACAAAAAAAATGAAGATGGAAATCTTGGGAAAGGATTCAACCTTTCTCTAAACGAACTTTTTGCTGATTATTCAAGTTCTTTTTGGGCAATCAGGGTCGGTCGCCAAAAAGCGTCGTGGGGAAAATCTGATGGAATAGATATTACAAATGTGCTTTGCCCGTCTGATTTGTCGAGCGTTGCGGCGATGGTTAGCGAGAATTCAAAACAGGCTGTAGATGCGATTCGTTTTTCTGCAAGTATCTCAACTTTTACTGCTGATGTCTGGTGGATCCCGTTTTTTACTCCGGCAGAACTTCCAAAAAGCCTTGCTGCACGCACCATAATTGAAAAACCTGAGCTTGCAATTTGGAATGGAGAATACGGATTAAAACTTTCAGGGTATTTTTCTTCATTTGACATATCTCTTTACGGGTTTTATGGATGGGACGACATTCCCTTGTTCGACTACAGCGTGAGTTCAAAAGGAGATGTCTTGATAAATGGCAGATATAAAAGCATGATGATGTTCGGTGCAGACGCCGCAATCCCAATTGGCGAAACAGTTATTCGCCTTGAAAGCGCATTTTTCCCACAAAGATATTTGCAAAAAAAAGCGCAGACCATAATAGAAGAAAAAACAAAAAATGCAATGATTGCATCGATGACTGGTACAACACCGCTCCCTGTTGAAAATGCATTGCAGAAAAATCAATTGTCTGCGCTTGCTGGAATAGACTGGATGCCTTCCGGTTGGGCAATCACAGCACAATATTACTGCGACTATATTCCGGGAAATATCGATGGATTGGATAGAAACAATGCATACACACACGGAGTGACAATCAGTGTGTCAAGAACATTGCTTTCGGACACACTTGAACTTTGTGTAAACGGCTTGCTCGGATTAAATGATTTTGACAGCATGATAAATCCTTATGCGAAATACAGCGTCTCCGATCAATTCAGCGTTACATGTGGGGCATATATTTTGTCTCCAGGTCCAAAAAATAACGGAAAATTTGGCAGTTATAAAAACTCAAGCTCATTTTACGTAAATGGCAAATTTAGTTTTTGATTATAATAATTTTCTGAGAGATTGAATTTTATTTCAGATAAATAATAATTTAAAAAAAAGGTGGATATGTACGGAATTATTGCTAAGGGATTGCTTATTCCTTTTTTGGGAACATCGCTTGGAGCTGTGCTTGTTTTTTTTATGAAAAAAGAACTGAAACAGAGTATACAGCGGGCTTTGACAGGTTTTTCATCCGGAGTTATGATTGCAGCTTCCGTTTGGAGCCTTTTGATTCCGTCGATGGAGCTTGCAACATCAAATGGGATGGGAAAAATCAGTTTTATCCCAGCCGTAGCAGGATTTTGTCTCGGCATGGTGTTTTTACTTTTCCTTGATGTCGTCATTCCTCACATGCACCTCGATAAAAACCATACAGTTGAAGGTCCAAAATCTCATCTCAAAAGGACTACGATGATGGTTCTAGCTGTTACGTTGCACAATATTCCTGAGGGGATGGCTGTAGGAGTTTTGTATGCCGGCTGGCTTTCAGGAAATGCCCAAATCACAGAAGCGGCGGCACTGACTTTGGCACTCGGCATTGCAATTCAAAATTTCCCGGAAGGGGCAATCATCTCTATGCCGCTCCATTCAAGGGGCAATGTTTTACGTCGTGATTGAAGAGCTTATTCCCGAAATGTCAGAAGGAAAACACTCGAATATTGGAACGCTGATGTTCATGGTAGGTTTTTCTTTGATGATGATGCTCGACGTCGCTTTGGGCTGACATAAAAGTTATATGCGAATAATTCAAGTTAGTTTCATCTATTGACAGCCATATATAGGTGTTGTAGAATGTTTGTGCCTAAAGATTAGACGCAACTAATTTTTTAAGGAGCTGATTATGCCATTATCATTTTCTAATATCGGAGAGACTGTTGTGATAAGCCGGATTTCCGGCAGTGGAGCTATTCGCAAACATCTTACAGATTTAGGTTTTATTGCAGGCGAAGAGGTTAGTGTAATTTCTAAAGTCGGCGATGGAAATCTGATTGTAAAAGTAAAAGGTGCCAGAATTGCGCTTGATAAAATGCTCGCTTGTAAGATTTTTGTATAAAACAGGTTTTTATAGAGAGGTATAAATATATGACATTGAAAGAAGTTCCGGTTGGAACCACTGTGAAAGTGAAACGACTTAACGGTGAAGGTGCCCTTAAACGTCGTCTTATGGATATGGGCTTCACAAACGGCTGTGAAGTTTATATTAGAAAAGTTGCCCCGCTTGGAGACCCTGTTGAAGTAACTGTACGCGGTTATGAGTTGACTGTTCGCAAGGGTGATGCAGAATGCATCGAAGTTGCAGAGTAAGGGAGGCAGGGAATGAAAAAAATTAGAATAGCTTTAGCAGGAAACCCTAACTGTGGTAAGACTACAATGTTCAATAACCTTACAGGTGCAGTTCAATATGTTGGTAACTGGCCTGGAGTAACAGTTGAAAAGAAAGAAGGTAATTTAAAAGGAGAAAAGGCTGTTTCTGTAGTCGATCTTCCTGGTATTTATTCTCTATCTCCATATACAAATGAAGAAGTTGTAAGCCGTGATTATCTTGCTAGCGATGAACCGTCTGCTGTATTAAATATTGTTGATGCAACAAATATTGAACGAAACTTGTATCTTACAACTCAGATTCTTGAGCTTGGAAAGCCTGTTGTAATTGCTTTAAACATGGTTGATGCAATGAAAAAATCAGGGGCAGCAATCGACAGCAAAAAACTTGGAGAACGACTTGGTTGTAAAGTTGTAGAGACTGTTGCTTTGCACGGAAAAGGTGTAAAAGACGCTGCAAAAGCTGCGAGTCAGGCAGCAGGAAAAGAAGGAAATGCCCCATCGAGCTGTTTTGAGGCAGATGTTGAAAACGCTATCGCACAGATATCTTCGCTTCTCCCTTCTTCTGTTGAAAAAAAACTTGTTCGCTGGACAGCAATTAAAGTTCTTGAACGCGATGCTAAAGTAATCACAAAAATTAAGCTCAATGATGCTGATAAAGCAAAAGTTGAACAGATTACAGCTGCTTTGGAAAAATCTCGCGATGATGACATTGAATCAATCATCACAAATGAAAGATATAACTACATTGCAAAGATTCTTGATGGAATTATAGTTCATCCAAAAGCAAAGATGACAAAGTCAGATAAAATTGACCGCGTTATCACAAACAGATTCCTTGGACTTCCAATCTTTGTTCTTGTTATGTGGTTTGTTTACTGGGTTTCTATAAATACAGTTGGTACTATGGGTACAGACTGGGTAAATGATGTTGCAGTTACAACTATACAAGGCTGGGTTCAGGGACTGCTCGAAAGTGCAGGTGCACATGAAGTTCTAGTCGATTGTATTGTAAACGGTATTCTTGGCGGTATTGGAGCTGTACTCGGATTTGTTCCTCAGATGGCAGTTCTTTTCCTTCTCCTTTCTATTCTTGAAGATTGCGGATACATGGTTCGTATTGCGTTCGTAATGGATAGGATTTTCCGTCACTTCGGACTTTCTGGTAAATCATTTATTCCTCTTTTAATTTCATCAGGTTGTGGAATTCCCGGAATCATGGCAAGCCGTACGATTGAAAATGAAAATGACAGACGTATGACAATCATGACAACGACATGGATTCCTTGCGGTGCAAAACTTCCTGTAATCGCTTTGATGGCAGCCGTAATTGGCGGAAGAGTTACAGGCGGAGATGCTTCTTTTCTCGGACCTCTGATGTATTTGATCGGTGTTGCAGCTGTTTTACTTGCTGCTGTTTCATTGAAAAAGACAAAACCGTTCCACGGTCCTGCTGCTCCATTTGTAATGGAACTTCCACAGTATCACCTTCCTCAAGTTAAGACAGTTTTGCTTCACACTTGGGAACGTGTAAAAGGATTTGTGGTAAAAGCCGGTACGATTTTGTTCGTAGCTTGTATCGTAATGTGGTTCCTTTCAAGCTATGGTTTTGGAGAAGAAGGCTTTGGTCTTGTTGAATCTCCTGATTCTATTTTGGCAAAGATTGGCGGCGTTATACGTTATATATTTATCCCGCTTGGATTTGGAGGCGCAGAAGGTGGCTGGGAAGCTGCCGCAGCCTCAATCTCAGGATTCTCTGCTAAGGAAGCAATTGTTTCTACAATGGGAGTTTTGGCAAATGTTGCAGAAGATGCAGTTGAAGACGGCAATGTCGTAGCAACTGCAATCAGCGGATGGTTCCCAACAAGCATCGCTGCTTTCTGTTTCCTTTTGTTCAATCTTCTCGATTCTCCATGTCTTGCTGCAATTGCGACAATGGCAAATGAATTGAAGAACCGCAAATGGTTCTGGTTCGCAATCCTGTTCCAAAACCTCGCTGCTTATGCTGTAACGATGATCGTTTATCAGCTTGGAATGCTTTTTGTTCACGGCGTATTTGGAGCCGGAACTATAATTGCCTTTATACTGCTGGCATTTATTTTGTTTGCGGTATTCAGGAAGAATCCTTACAAAGGAAAGTAGGAGGTCTTATATGGTTGTAACAATTATTTGTGTAGCAGCCTTAGCATCTTATTCGGCATATATTATTTACAAAGCAGTGAAAAAGTTCAGACATGCAAAAAAAACCGGTAGTTCAGTTTGTTGCTGCGGTTGCTCTGATAAATGTTCTTGCTGTGATGAAAAATAATATCTGATAAAAGATTTTATGCACAGGAAGGCGGTTCTTTGATAAGAAGAATCGCCTTTTTTATTTGTAAATTTTAAAATATCATTTCGGTTTAATGAATGCCATTTTAGTGCTTTTTTGTATTTTCAGTTGAATCTTTTTTTTCTGACATGACTTTTTCTTTCAGCTTGAGGACAGCACCTTTGATATCGATGTATTCGGATTTTGTTGAGAGCCAGAAATGTACTTTTTCTTTGTTTTCATCGTTGACTCGACGAATGTGTTGCTGAAGATTTTCGAGGCGGACAACAAGTCCGTTTTCTTTTGCGAACTTGCGAATGCGCTTCATTATGTTCAATGAATAAAAGACATCTACCGCAAATACCCCGTAGAAAAAGCCGACAACAAGGCAGAATGTTAGGTGATTTGTAAACCAGTAAAGCCAGTTCAAAACTCTTGGATGAATGAAAAAGTAGTAAACTGTGCTTAAAATATACCAAAAAAATGTGTAGAGTGGGCAGATGATTCCCTGTATATTTCCCCAGCATCTTGAATAATCCCACAGTTTAATCTTCATCCCTTTGATAAAAATAAGTCCTGCAATATATTCAAAAACAGTGATGCTCAACGCCATACAGACAAAGAGGATAGCCTTTTGTAAAATTTTGTTTTCAATAAAGCTGACATCGATAAAAGATAGCAGAAATAAAATCGTCAAGCTGAAGCCGTAAAGAGGCAGATATGGCCCAACTAAAAAACCCGGGTTTATCCATTTGTGTTCAGGATTGTTTTTGCTGAAAAAATGTCGCCACAAAACTTCAAGACTCCACCCAATAATACTTCCTGCGAAAAATAAAAATAATATTATAAGAAATATATTCATAATTTAAAAATAGTTCATAGGCAAATAATAATCAACCGGAGTATTTTGAAAAAAAACACGTTTATTATTTTCAATTTTACTGCTGTAAATAAGTCCTCCGTCATATAAAAGTTCCCGGTCATGATTTTGAAAGTTCATTTGCTGTTTTGACCAGACAGATATGAATCCGATATAATAAATTAATGAGGGACGAAACTGACGGGCAGTTTAACTCCGGAAATTTAGTAATGGAGAAAAAAATGTTAAATCATCAGGGAACAAAAAAGCTGGAGACAGAAAGACTTATACTCAGGCAATTCGAAATAGATGATTATGCAGAAATGTATAACAATTGGGCAAGTGAAGACGCAGTGACAAAATTTCTTACATGGCCGTCTCATGCGAATCAGGAGGTTACAAAATCTGTGCTTACCGACTGGATTCCTAAGTATGCAGATAAAACTTTTTATAACTGGGCGATTGAATTAAAAGAGGAAAACAAACTTATCGGGAATATTTCTGTCGTTGATTATCGTGAAGAATCTCTGTCTGCGGTTCTCGGTTATTGCATGGGAAGCAGATGGTGGGGAAAAGAAATAATGCCCGAAGCTGCCAGGGCTGTCTTAAAATATCTATTCGAGGAAGTTGGATTTAATAGAATCGCTTCAAACCATGACAAAAATAATCCAAAATCTGGAAGGGTTATGCAGAAAATTGGAATGACTTACGAGGGAACTCTCCGAAGCGCGGGTTTTTGCAATCAGGGGATAGTCGATGCCGTCTGGTATTCTATATTGAAAAGTGAATGGAAAAATGAACATTGCAATTTTTTCAGAAAGCTATTTTCCTACAAAATCTAGTATTGTCACCGTAGTATGGCAGTAAAAAGGGCTGGCAATCAAACTGTTTATCAAAATGTTAAAATTGATATTAGTTTGATTTGATGATAAAATCTCACTTATGAATATTTTATGGACACTTGCAATTGGAATTATAATCGGTATGGCAAATGTAATCCCCGGCGTTTCAGGGAGCACGATAGCGGTTGTTTTTGGAATTTACGACAAATTTATAGATGCTATAACTCTGAATGTAAAAAAACTTTGGAAAAATAAAAAATTTGTATTGCCGATTGTTACAGGAATGGCACTTGGCGTTCTTATTTTGAGCAAGCTGATAACATTGCTTTATGAAAAATTCCCTATACAGACTAACTTTTTTTTCACAGGATTGATTATCGGGAGCGTTCCGATGCTTGTGAATCTCTCTGTAAATAAAAAAGACGGGACTAAAGTAGAAAAATCTAAAACAAAGTCTATTGTAGCCTGTGTCATTATCGGGATTGCAATCATGATTTTGTTCTCTATGCTTGAATCTTCTTTTGGAGATTCTCAAGGCATGATAAAGTCTCTCCCTGAGTTTTCTGTAAAACTTGCATTAAAAATTTTCATCGCAGGGGTTTTTGGAGCTGTTGCGATGATTGTTCCTGGAATTTCAGGCTCTCTCCTGATGCTTATTTTGGGCGTTTATCCTATTGTGATAAAAAGTATTTCAGCATTGTTCCTACCGGAGAGTTTTTTTTCTGCGCTTATTCTTCTTCTTCCAAACGGAGTCGGAGTTCTCGCCGGACTTTTGCTCGGTGCCAGGCTTATAAAAAATCTTCTGGAAAAAGCTCCTAATCATACATACGCGGTGATTCTTGGACTTTTGTGTGGCTCTGCACTGAACATCTGCCCGATTACAAAAAATATATTTCAGGGAGTTTTTTTTCAATCTATTTTAGATTTTAAGAGCGTTTCTCTGGTTTTATCTTCTGCGGCTGCGCTGATTGTTGGAGGCGCAATGGCATATTTCAGTTCAAAGTTTTCTCCATCGGAGTAGAATTCCGACTGCGTGAAAAACACGAGCTAAAAAAATCTATGCTCAGCTACTAAGTCTAAACAGTTTTTTAGATAACTTTCTTCTTTCCTTATTCTATGAAGGCAACGGGCGACTCACGATAATTTAAATTTATTTCTTTTGCGTATTTTAAAATCTCGATATATAATCTATAACTGATAGGATTACTATCAGTTATGGTAAAAAAAGGAGGAAATATGTTATTTAATCTTTATTCGGGAGTGGCAGGCACTCAGCTTATCGGTTGGCTTTGTGTATTCATAGGGCTTATAGTTTTAAACGAAATCGGGCGCAGGACAAAAATAGGCGGAATCGCAGTTTTCATGGTTATTCCAGCGGTTCTTACTGTTTATTTTATTCTTGCAAATAGCGGTCTTTTTGGCGGAAAAGAAAATCTTACAGTTAAATATATGAGTGGCTGGTTCCATTACTTCAAGTTGTACGCTGCAACAATCGGCTGTATTGGTTTTATCATGATAAAATACAAATGGGGAATTGGAGCAAAACATTGGTTCAAGCCATGGCCGTTTGTAATTGTTGCTGCTAACATTTTAATCGCTGTCGTATCTGATTTTGAATCACTAGCAAAAGGCGGAATGAATGGCGGTTGGTGGGTTTCTAACGAAGGCGTATTCTTGTACGGCGGATGGTGGAACTTGTTGAACGGTATTGCAGGTCTTATCAATATATTCTGTATGACAGGATGGTGGGGTGTTTACTCTTCAAAAAACAAACGCCAAGATATGCTTTGGCCTGATATGACAATCTTGTTTATCATCGCTTACGACGTTTGGAACTTTGAATATACATATTTGAATTTGCCGACTCACTCTTGGTACTGCGGACTCGCATTGCTCCTCGCTCCGACATTTGCTGCAATGTTCTGGAACAAAGGTGGTTGGATCCAGAACCGTGCATTTACGCTTTCTGTTTGGTGTATGTTTGCTCAGGTGGTTCCGACATTCCAGTTGACAAGAACTTTTGGAGTTCTTCCGACTGTATACGGAAACGCAGGCACACACTCTGCACTCGATATGTACAATTCTGCTATGAATCTTTACAACTCAGGAAATGCAACCGGCTCTGCTGTTGCTGCCGAAATCTCAAGGATGGGAATTACAGCTCATCCGACTGCACAAGGGGTCGTAGCCGTTCTCTCTATAGCCATCAACGTTCTCGTTCTTACTGCAATAATCAAGCGTTCTGTTGAATTGAAGAAAAATCCATATAAGAACGAAATCTGGAGCGGAACAAAAGACTTTGACGAGGCAATGGCTAGGGCAGAGTAGTCTAAAAGTATAATCAATTAATTCATATAGGAGCAAGAACTATGGAAGCAAAAGGTGATCCGCATTACCCTCTTCGTCCTGAAAATGCAAATGTAGATGGACCGATGAGAGAGTCGATTGTAAAACTCGGAAAGATGATAACCGACCGTGTCCCGATCAAACTTGGATTACATAAAATTACAAAAGATGATCCGGAATACTGGGCTCTTTGCTGTCTATGCACAGACGAAGAAGCTGAATTGGCTTTAAAATTTGGCGGAATTCGTAAACCGAAAACATTCGAGCAGCTTAAAAAAATCTCGAAAATCGAACCTGAAAAACTTCAGAAGATGTTAGACCACATGTCGTGGACAGGCTTGATTGAATGGAACTACGAAAACCCTAAGCGTGAAAAACAGTATGTGCTTCCAATGTTCGTGCCCGGTTCGGGCGAGTTCTCCAATATGAATAAGGATTTGATCGAAGAGAATCCGCAACTTGGGCTTTTCTTCGAACACATGACGCGCCTCCCTCTTGAAAAGGTTACAAAAATTGTTCCTCCAGGAGGAGCCGGTATCGGTATGCATGTTATTCCTGTTGAAAAAGCTATTGAGATGAACAACGAAGCGATTAGTGTAGAAAAAATATCTCATTGGCTCGATAAATACGATGGAAAATATGCAAAATCTCCTTGTTCGTGCAGGTGCAGCCGCAAAACTTTTGAAGAAGGCTGTGGAGACGTAGAAGACGGATGGTGTATCGCTGTCGGTGATATGGCAGACTATGTCGTAGAAACAAACAAAGGTGGCGTATATATCACTCGAGAAGAGGCGTTGGATATTTTCAAAAGAGCGGAAGACAACGGATTTGTTCACCAGATTACAAACATCGATGGTGAAAACAAAATCTTTGCCATCTGTAACTGTAACGTAAATGTTTGTTATGCTCTTCGTACATCGCTTTTATTCAATACACCGAATTTGTCTCGCTCGTCTTATGTTGCAAAAGTGGACAAAAATAATTGTGTGGCTTGCGGTCGTTGTGTTGAATATTGTCCGGCGGGTGCTGTAAAACTCGGTCAAAAATTGTGTAAAAAAGACGGCTCTTCTGTTGAATATCCAAAACACCTCTTGCCTTCAGATAAAAAGTGGTCAGAAGCTGACTGGGATTGGGATTACCGCGATCACAACAGAATTGAATCTTATAGAACAGGGACAGCCCCATGTAAAACAGCTTGCCCTGCACACATCGCAGTTCAGGGATATTTAAAAATGGCTTCGCAGGGACGCTATAAAGAAGCGTTGGCGCTCATCAAAAAGAACAATCCGCTTCCTGCTATCTGCGGTCATATTTGTAACCGCCGTTGCGAAGACGCTTGTACTCGAGGCACAATAGACCAGGCTCTGGCAATCGATGAAGTAAAAAAATTCATTGCAATGCAAGACTTGAACGCAGAAACTCGTTACATTCCAGAAAAGGTAATTCCGCGTGTAGATGGCGATTTCAGTGCAGATAAAGTTGCAATTATCGGAGCAGGTCCTGCCGGTTTGTCTTGCGCATTCTATCTTGCAGAAAAAGGCTATACTCCTACCGTATTTGAAAAAAATAAAAAACCGGGAGGAATGCTTGTATATGGAATCCCATCATACAAACTGGAAAAGAATGTAGTTGAAGCGGAAATAGACATTATCCGAGCCATGGGAGTAGAAATCAAAACCGGCATTGAAGTTGGTAAAGACGTCACTCTCGATGAGCTGAGGGCGCAAGGGTACAAAGCGTTCTACATCGCAATCGGATGTCAGGGCGGACGTTCTGTAAATGTTCCCGGCGAAGATGCAAAAGGCATTTCAACTGCCGTAGATTTCCTCAAAGAAATAAACGCAAACGAAAAATACGACTTTTATGGAGATGTTGTTGTAGTTGGCGGAGGAAATGTTGCAATTGACTGTTCGCGTGGGGCAATCCGAGCAGGTGCTCCAAAAGTCACTCAAATCTGTCTTGAAGGTCGCGACATTATGCCGGCTTCAGATAACGAAGTTGCCGAAGCTGAAGAAGATGGAGTTGAAATCAGGTGCGGTTGGGGACCAAAAGAAATCATCAAAGATAAAGACGGAAATGTGAGCGGAATCGTATTTAAAAAATGCGTTTCTGTAAAAGACGCAACCGGTCGTTTTAATCCTAAATATGATGAGAATGATACAATAAAAGTCGATTGCCGCCATATTGTGCTAGCGGTTGGGCAGAGCATTTTGTGGGGAGACTTACTCAAAGGCTCAAAAGTTCAACTCGGACGAGGAAACGGTGCTGTTGCAGATCCAAAAACTTATCAGACGGCAGAACCGGATATTTTTGTCGGCGGGGACGTTTACACCGGTCCTAAATTTGCAATCGATGCGATCGCCGCAGGAAAAGAAGGTGCAATTTCAATTCACCGTTTCGTACAACCGCACACATCTCTTACAATCGGGCGCAACCAGAACGATTATGTTGAACTCAACAAAGACGATATCTTAGTTGAAAGCTATGATAATTCCAGCCGTCAGATTCCCGGAACTAAAGCAGGAGTCGCTCCAAAGAGCTTCCGCGACGCAAAACTTGTGTTTACAGAAGCACAAGTCAAAAAAGAGACAGCGCGTTGTTTGAGCTGTGGAGCGAGCGTTGTTGACACAAATCACTGCGTAGGCTGCGGAGTTTGTACAACCAAGTGCGAATTTGACGCAATCCATCTGTTCCGCGACAATCCTGAATGCTCAGTTATGCGCCGAAGCGAAGATAAGATGAAATATATTCTTCCTTATGCTGCAAAACAGGCAATTAAAATAAAGTTTTCAAAAAAGAAGAAAAACCCTAAAAAAGACGACGAGTAGTGTAAAACAATGCACGAGCTTGGAGTTGTTTTTAAGATAATAGATGATCTCAAAGTGGTGGCCGCTGAAAATAATCTCGACGAGATTAGGAAGGTGACCATCAAATTGGGCGAAGTCTCTACAGTGATCCCGCAGTACCTGACAGATTGTTGGAAGTGGGCGATAAAACGAGAGCCTATTCTAAAAGATGCAGAAATTCAAATTGAAAGAATACCGGCAGTGACATATTGCGATTCCTGCGGTAAAACTTATGAAACAGTGAAGTACGCAAAAATTTGTCCGCATTGCAAAAGCGATAAGACTTGGCTCATGCAGGGAAATGAATTTTTAATTAAAGAAATTGAAGTTCCAGAAGGCTGATAACGGAAGGCTGATATATGAACAAAAGAGAATACGACATCCTTGAAACTAAAGAAAATATCCTTGCAGATAACGATAAAGTTGCGGCAGAAGTTCGCAACCTTTTAATATCTCGCAGAGTATTTATGGTAAATCTCATGGCTTCTCCGGGAGCCGGAAAAACGACAACTCTTGTGCGAACAATCAACTCGTTGAAAAACAAATATCGGATTGGCGTTATGGAAGCCGATGTTGATAGCGATGTAGATGCTGCAACAATTCAGAAAACAGGTGCAAAAGTCATTCAGCTTCATACAGGCGGTTCGTGTCACATGGACGCAGATATGACTCGACGCGGAATTGAAAAACTTGGACTTGCTGACATAGATGTGCTCTTTCTCGAAAACGTCGGAAATCTTGTCTGCCCGGCGGAATTCGATGTCGGTTCTGCTAAGAGGGTTGCAATCCTCAGTGTCCCTGAAGGCGATGACAAACCTCTGAAATATCCGCTGATGTTTACGGTAAGCGATCTTCTTCTGATTGGGAAAATCGATGTAAAACCGGCGTTTGATTTTGACGAATCTAACTGTCGAAAATATGTAAATGCTTTGAATCCAAAAATCAAAGTGATTTCAGTATCAGCAAAAACCGGAGAAGGATTTGACGAATGGATAAATTGGCTAGAACTGGAAATAGAATCATTCCGGCAGGAGCACAGCGATGAAAATAATTGAACTCAATAGATCTGTAACAGAATCAAACGATAAAGATGCGGATGCGCTTAGGGAAAAAATGAGAGCCGCCGGTGTTTTGATGTTCAATCTGATGTCTTCTCCTGGCTCAGGAAAAACAACATTGCTTTCATGTGTAATCACCGACATGAAAAGCGAACTTAAAATCGGCGTCATGGAAGCAGACATCGCATCTGATGTAGATGCTGCCAAAATCGAAAAGCTTGGCGCGCGAGTAATCCAAGCACATACAGGTGGGATGTGTCACATGGACGCTGGAATGACAGAACGAGCCATAAATGCGATGGGCAACGAAAATCTGAACATTGTATTTCTCGAAAACGTTGGAAATCTCATCTGTCCGGCAGAATTTGATACAGGAGCCGAACGAAACATAATGATTCTCAGTGTTCCAGAAGGAGACGACAAGCCTCTAAAATATCCGCTGATGTTCCAAAAAAGCGATGTACTTGTTATCACAAAGATAGATACAAAAGATTATTTTAATTTTGATTTTTTTGCTTGTGAAAAAAGAGTCCGCTCGCTTAATCCAAATATCGAGATTTTTCATGTATCAGCAAAAACTGGCGACGGTATGAGCGAGTTTGAAAACTGGATTCGGCAAGAATATAAAAAATATCGTCTACGATTCTAAAATAATACTTACACAAAAAAATCCTTTACTATATAATTTCAATATCCCGCCGAAGGTTTTTGCGCAGAATAAAACGATAGAAGTGTGATCTTCTGAAGTTTTATCAAACTTGACAACAAAACTGAAAGTGTCATAATAATCAAATATATTTTTACTATGATATGCAAAATGATGATAGGAGGCAAACATGAATCTTGCACATGAATTTTTAGTAGAAGACAGAGAATTTTTAGATTACGAAGATTTTTCTAAAAATTGTAAACTAAAAGCTCCTGAGAATTTTAATTTTGCCTATGATATTGTCGACCGTTATGCAAAAGAGACTCCGAATAAGCGCGCTTTGCTTTGGATTGATGATAACAGTGACGAACCGCTTGATTTTTCATTTGCGGATATTTCTCGAGAATCAAAGAGAGCTGCTTATTGGCTTTCCCTTAAAGGAATTAAGAAAGGCGATACTGTGATGCTTGTTTTGCGCCGCCGCTATGAATGGTGGATTTTGATGCCTGCTCTTCACAGAATCGGGGCGATTGTAATTCCTGCGACAGATCAGCTTTTGCAGGCTGATATTGAATATCGAACAAATGCTGCCGATGTAAAAATGGTCATCTCTTATGATAATCCTCATATTCAGGAAGAAATTGAAAAAGCATTGCCAAAATCTCCGACTGTGCAATTTTTAGTTACAGTAGGTCCGGACAGAAAAGGGTGGATTAATTTTCATAAAGAATGCGAACCGCTCGACCCGGAATTTCCTCGTCCTGTAGGAGATGCAGCCACCCACAATACAGACCCGATGCTTTTGTACTTTACATCGGGAACATCAGGCTATCCAAAAATGGTTTTGCAGGATTTTGTTTATCCGATCGGACACATCATGACTGCAAAATATTGGCACGGAGTTGTAGATGATGGGCTTCATCTGACAATTTCGGAGACAGGGTGGGCTAAAGCGACTTGGGGCAAACTTTACGGCCAGTGGATTTGCGGTACGGCACAGTTTGTCTACGATATGAACATGCTCAAGCCTGATAAGATGCTTCAGATGATTTCAAAATACGGGCTTACAACTTTCTGTGCGCCGCCGACAGTTTATCGCTTCCTCGTTCGTCAGGATTTGTCAAAATATGATTTGAGCAAATGTACAAGATTCAGCACAGCCGGAGAAGCTTTGAACGGTGAAGTCTACGAAAAATGGCTTGAGAAAACAGGCAAAAAGATTTATGAAGGGTATGGGCAGACAGAGTCAACAATCATCTGTGGAAATTTTATGGATTATGCTCCCGTCCGTCCGGGGTCAATGGGAAAACCGAATCCCCTATATAAAATAGAAGTTTTAAACCCGAACGGAAAACCTGTTCCTAATGGGGAAATTGGGGAACTTTGCATCCATATCGAAGATGGTCGCCCTTTTGGACTTTTGATGGGTTATCATAAAGACATATCATTGACTGCCGAAGCGTTCGACGGGGGCGTCTATCATACAAATGACAATGTCTATATGGACGAGGACGGTTATGTTTGGTTTGTCGGACGAAAAGATGATATCATAAAATCATCCGGATACAGAATCAGTCCGTTCGAAGTTGAATCTATCCTTCAAAAGCACCCAGCGGTATTGGAATGTGCTGTCACAGGTGTAGAGGATCCTAAACGCGGCATGGCTGTAAAAGCAACGATTGTTCTTTCAGCAGATTACGCAGACAAAGAGCCGAAAGAGATGGAATTGATAATGTCGAACTTTGCAAAAGAAAATACAGCAATGTATAAATGCCCGCGAATCTATGAATTTGTTAAGGAATTACCAAAGACAATATCCGGCAAAATCAGGCGTGTTGAAATTCGCGAAAAAGACAAAGGGAAAGATCTCGATAAAATAAAGCAAGATTTTTAGCGAGGAATTGCGGGGTGAGAATGATAAAAGAGTACAAGTCTGAACTTTTGGACGATGGAATCACATTGCTGAATGAAAAAAAAATTTTGTTTGGGCAGTGTGGGCCGGATAAACGACTTCATCTTTCTGAAGTTATGCAGTATTGTTCCGATTACGTTACAGAGTTGTATACGCAGCGTGGATATGATCGCGATTTTTTGGTAGAACACGGGTATGCCCAGATGGTTTCCCGTTCAAGCTTTCATATCTATGATTTACCAAAAGAAAACGATGTGATAACTATTTCCGTTCGCGAAGAAAAACCTGAAGGTCCGCAACTGATGCGCTGTTATGAATTCAAAGATTCAAAGTCCAATCAGCTTTTAATCGTCGGAAAAAGTCTGTGGGTGATTGTTGAGCCCAAAACAAGGGCAGTTGTATTTCCGAACAGGTTCGAATTTCTTGCAAAATCAGATGTCGAGACACGAGAGGAATGTGCAAAACCAGGCAGAATAAAATTTCCCGAAAAACTCGTCCATCTTTCAGATCAGAAAATTATTTATTCAATGATTGACGGAAACAATCATCTCACAAATTCAAAATATATCAACTTTGCAATCGATTATCTTCCTGAGCAGTACCAGTCAAAGGAAATTACTGACTTCAGATTAAACTTTTGCAAAGAAATTCGCAAAGATGATACTATGCAGGTGAACGCTTTTTTCAACAACGAAGAAAATAAAATTCTTGTTGAAGGTAAAATTGCTTCGGACGGCGAACGTTCTTTTGAATGTGAACTTATCTATAAATAGAAAATACAGAAAAAAGAATATTAATCTATAAAAAAACAAAAAGCGAAATCAGCAGGCGACCATTATGTTGAATCAATTTTTAAGGACAGAACTAATCATTGGCAAAGAAGCGATGGACATTTTACAGGCTGCCCGAATCGCCGTTTTTGGAATCGGAGGGGTAGGGGGGTATGTAGTCGAAGCCCTTGTTCGTTCAGGAATTCAGCATATCGATATCATAGACAACGACATTGTTTCACTTACAAACATAAATCGTCAAATCATAGCGACCCATTCAACAATCGGAAAATATAAAGTCGATGTCATGAAAGAGCGAATTCTCGACATCAATCCTGATGCTGAAGTCAATGTTTACAAATGTTTTTATCTTCCGGAAAACTGTCACCAGTTTGATTTTTCCAAATACGATTATGTTGCCGATGCGATAGATACGGTGACTGCAAAAATCCAACTTATTTTACAAGCAAAAAAATCAGGGACGAAAATAATTTCAAGTATGGGGGCAGGAAACAAAACAGATCCCACAAAGTTTCGCGTCGCTGATATTTTTCAAACTTCTGTTTGTCCTCTTGCAAGGGTTATTCGGCACGAATGTAAAAAAAGAAAAATCGAAGATGTGAAAGTTGTTTTTTCAACAGAACCGGCGCTGAGCCCGGTCAAAAACAGTCCCGATTCGGAACCGGTTCCCGGCAGCATTGCGTTTGTTCCTTCTGTTATGGGATTGATAATTGCAGGAGAAATCATTAAAGATCTGATAAAAATAATGTAATTGATAACCAGCATCAGTCGACAGAATACTCATTAAAAAATGTCATAAATTTGGCTTCCGTGATTGAATTGGTCAGAATGGTCAGAACCCCGTTAACGTTGCTATTTTTAATCGGTGAACCCCAAATAAGGTTACGGTCAAAAAAGTACTGAACCCAATTACGGGTGACGCTTTTTGCAAGGAGTTTTTATGTTACCAAGTCCTGCAACAAAAGCGGCAGCAATTTCTGATTATCTGGCTGGTAAAGGCGGATATTTCAAGATTGCAAATGAGTATGGTATCAGTCCATTTACATTAAAAAAATGGGTTG